>JBATIN010000320.1:0-15578 GCA_049667765.1 Flavobacteriaceae bacterium | reverse complement strand
GTTTTGGGTACTTCGTTGCAGAACAAAGACATTTTGAAATTTTTTCATCAATCGACATGGAATGTAATCGGACTCGAAATGGAAGGGGTTCATTACCAAAAGGCGATTCAATCGGCCTCAAGAATTCGCAAGAGCATTCGTGAAGATGTAAAGGTTCGTTATGCCTATTATGCTTCTGACAACCCCTTGGAGACCGGAAGTACCTTGGCTTCAGGAGGCCTGGGCACAACCGGGGTGAAACCGACTTATTTGATAACCGACAAAATATTAAATCAAATTTTCAATTCTTAACTATGGCAAACCAACCAAAACAGGATGCTTCCTCAACCGAAGAAATAGACTTGGGTCAATTGTTCCAGTTGTTTAAAAAAGCATTGAACCGGATTTTCAGGGGAATTTTGCGCCTTTTTCTCTATTTGAAGAAACATGCGCTTATTTTCATAGGGCTCATCATTTTAGGGTTGGCTATTGGGTATATGTTGAATTTAATGGTCGACAAAAAACTCAAAAGCGAGGTTATCGTTATGCCAAATTTTGAGAGTAAAGATTATTTATACGATACCGTAGAAGAAATACAGTCGAATATCATAAGTGGCGATACGTTGTTCTTTAAGAATATGGACATTGATGTCAACGAACTACGAGCTTTTGAGATTAATATTGAGCCTATTGAAGAAGAAGAACAGGTCGATAAAGATACTGCGAAGGAGAATAATGATTACTTAACGGTACTTCAGAATTTTAAGGACAATGATTTTGTTGTCGATGTTTTCAAGTCCGAAATCTTAAAAAAGACCGTACTAACACACAGAATTACCTTCTCTCACAAAAACCCGGTCAAAGGCGAGGCACATGTAACAAAAATGCTCAACTACATTAATAAAAATCCATATTTCACTGCGCTTCGGGATGTTTCGGTAAAAAATGCCAAACTGAGAATCGAAAAGAATACAGAATTGATCAAACAAATTGACGATCTGGTGATGAACTATTCGAGTCAATTGACTCAAGGTAGAACCGTTTCAGGAGCAGAAGGCGCGGTTTTGTTCGATAATGAAAAAAGCTTAGATGTACCTTCATTATTAAACCTAAAGAATAAATTGGTTCGGGAAATTGAGGAAAAGGAAATCGACTTACTTGAACAGAAAGACGCAATTAGTATTATTAACTTAGGAAGGACCCAAGTAGTAAAAAAACAATTTCTCAATAAAAGTCTTTTTATGATACCTGCAATATTGGTCGGCTTGTTCTTCGCATGGACGCTTTTAGTCTATTTGAATAATAAGTCGAAACAACTATATTAAATATACTGATTAGAATATTATAATTCAAGAACATTAGATCATGAAAATATTGATTACAGGAGGTGCAGGTTTTATTGGCTCGCACGTGGTGCGCAGGTTTGTAAATAAGTATCCCCAGTATCATATTTACAATTTAGACGCCCTAACGTACGCCGGCAACCTTGAGAACTTAAGGGATATAGAAAACGCGCCCAATTATACCTTTATCAAGGGCGATATTGTTGATGCGAGTTTTATAAACGACCTTTTTGCAAACTATGATTTTAATGGGGTAATCCATTTAGCGGCCGAGTCGCACGTAGACCGTTCCATAACCGACCCTTTGTCTTTTGTGCGTACCAATGTCTTTGGCACCGTAAATTTGCTCAATGCAGCCCGTGAGCTTTGGAAAGACGACCCAAAGAACAAACGCTTTTACCATGTAAGTACTGATGAGGTCTATGGCTCCTTAGGTCCCGAGGGGCTGTTTACAGAAACGACCCCTTACGACCCTAATTCGCCCTATTCGGCCTCAAAGGCAAGTTCTGACCATTTTGTTCGTGCCTATGGTGAAACCTATGGCCTGCCTTACGTGCTGACCAATTGTTCTAATAACTACGGGCCGAACCATTTTCCTGAAAAACTGATTCCACTGTTTATCAATAATATCATCGAGAACAAGGCACTTCCGGTATATGGCGATGGCAAATATACCCGTGATTGGCTATTTGTAAAAGACCATGCCGTTGCCATAGATTTGGTCTTCCATAAAGGTAAAAACCATGAAACCTATAATATCGGAGGGTTTAACGAATGGCAAAACATTGATTTGGTGAAACTGTTATGCAAATTGATGGATAAAAAACTGGGAAGAAACGAAGGCACGTCAGAAGCATTGATCACCTACGTAAAAGATCGTCCAGGGCATGATCTCAGATATGCCATCGATGCTAACAAAATCAATAAAGAATTAGGCTGGAAACCGTCGGTGACTTTTGAAGAAGGACTGGCACATACCATAGACTGGTATTTGTCGAATCAAGATTGGCTGAACAACGTTACCTCGGGCGATTATCAGGCCTATTATGATAGAATGTATAATTGATAACTATTAAAAATCAATAGATGAAAGGAATTATACTTGCAGGAGGCTCAGGTACACGCTTACATCCCTTGACCCTTTCGGTCAGTAAACAGTTGATGCCGATTTATGATAAACCGATGATCTATTATCCGCTATCTACCTTGATGTATGCAGGTATTCGCGATATATTGATTATTTCTACACCTAAAGACCTGCCTTTGTTCAAAGATCTTTTGGGCGATGGAGACAAATATGGCTGTTCGTTCTCATATGCTGTACAAGAGGCGCCGAATGGTCTTGCCGAAGCTTTTATCATTGGTGCCGATTTTATTGGCAAAGACAAAGTAGCGCTGATTTTAGGGGATAATATTTTTTACGGCTCAGGTTTGGCAAAATTATTACAGTCGAACAATGATCCAGAAGGAGGCATTATTTACGCCTATCGGGTACACGACCCCGAGCGTTATGGAGTAGTTGAGTTCGATGCCGAAGGAAAGGCCATAAGTATAGAAGAAAAGCCTATGGAACCAAAGTCCAACTATGCCGTACCCGGCATCTATTTTTACGACAATGATGTGGTGGAAATAGCCAAGAATATTCCCCCCAGCCATCGTGGCGAATTAGAAATCACTGATGTCAATAAAGTGTATCTTGAAAGAGGTAAGTTAAGTGTGAGTATCTTGGATCGCGGTACCGCTTGGCTAGACACCGGTACCTTTCAATCGCTCATGCAAGCTTCGCAGTTTGTTGAAGTCATTGAAGAACGACAAGGACTCAAAATCGGTGCTATTGAAGCTGCCGCGTACGAAATGGGCTTTATCGATAAAGACCAATTCAAGAAACTTGCCGAACCTTTAATGAAAAGTGGATATGGCAAGAATTTATTGGGCATTTTAAGTAGGCACCAGTGAATAGTTGCCAGAAGGCGGTTGGCAGTAGATATTGAAAAGCTAAAAGAAACCGGGCTATAACCCTTATTCACGAGTCACTATTAACAATGAACAATACCTATCTATGAAAGTTACGCCAACAAAACTCGAGGGTTGTGTTATACTAGAACCCGCCGTTTTTACCGATGAGCGGGGCTATTTTATGGAGTCGTACAATGCTGATCGATTCAATGAGGCTATCGGCACCGAGATTCATTTTGTTCAAGACAACCAGTCCTATTCCTCAAAAGGGGTGGTAAGGGCACTCCATTATCAAATCGGGAAGCATGCCCAGGCCAAATTGGTCAGGGTGTTGAGCGGTACGGTGCTTGACGTTGCAGTCGACTTGCGTGAAGGTTCGGTTACTTACGGACAACATGTGGCGGTAGAACTCAGCGCCGAGAACAAAAAACAATTTTTTATACCGAGAGGTTTTGCCCATGGCTTTGTGGTATTGAGCGCTACGGCCGAGTTCTTTTATAAATGCGATAATTATTATAATAAAGCATCGGAGGGGGGCATCATTTATAATGACCCCAGCTTAAAAATCAATTGGCGGTTGCCCGAAGCCAGCTTGAGCGTCTCGGAAAAAGATGCCATTTTGCCAACCCTGGAACACGCCAAATTATAAAGTAGAGTGCTACATGAAAAAAATTCTGGTAACAGGCGGAAAAGGACAACTAGCTTCTTCAATTAAAGATGTTGACCAGACCCTCAATGCGTATGAATTCATTTATGTCGATGTTGAGGAGCTCGATATTACCAATAAGAAGGCCGTAGACCAATTTTTCACGATTCATAAATTTTCATTTTGCATCAATTGTGCAGCATATACTGCAGTAGATAAAGCGGAGACCGATAAAACCGTTGCGGAAAATGTAAATATAAATGGCGCAAAATACTTGGCCGAGGCTTGTAAGGCACATGGGGCAACCATGATTCAAATTTCTACTGATTTTGTATTCGATGGTACCCAAGGCCGCATTTACAATGAAGAAGATGGGGTACATCCGTTAGGGGTATATGGAGAGACCAAGTTGTTGGGAGAGCTAGCGGTTTCCAAAGTACTTGGGCAGCATTATATCTTAAGAACGGCTTGGTTGTATTCCGAATATGGCAACAATTTTGTGAAGACCATGATCCGTTTAGGTACCGAACGCGAACTCCTTAATGTGGTAAGCGATCAAATCGGGACGCCTACCTATGCCGGGGATCTTGCAGAGGTCATCCTAAAAATCATTACCCATGGTAAGGTGGAATATGGCACCTATCATTTCAGCAATGAGGGCGTCGCAAGTTGGTATGATTTTACCAAGGCCATTTTTGACCTAGCAGCTATCGATTGCAAGGTGCTTCCAATTAAGTCCGAGGCTTATCCGACCCCGGCAAAAAGGCCCGCTTTTAGTGTAATGGACAAATCAAAGCTAAAAAACAGTTTGAATATCGAAATCCCGTATTGGAGGGATAGTTTAAAAGGATGTTTGAATAATTTCCTAACTTCATAAAAAGAATAGAAATGAATATTTATGTACTTGGGGCGGGCTCTTTTGGAACAGCGATGGCGAATCAACTCAGTTCCAATCCGAACAATATCGTTTATCTTTTTTGTAGGGATGCCGCACAAGAAAAGGAAATAAACCAATTTCACACGAACGTAAAGTATTTTCCCAATAAGGAGTTGAGCAAATCGCTTAAGGCGACCTCCAAAGCCAAAGACTTGTTGCGGGCAGATATTGTTTTTATTGCTTTGCCCTCTGGCGAAATTCAGCACAGTATAGATCAGTTCCAAAACTATATAAAAGAGACTACCCTGGTGGTGAACCTATCTAAGGGAATTTTCAAGAATGGGCACACCATCGTTGATTTTCTGAAGGAAAAATTAGGGCGCAACAATGTCGTTACCATGAAAGGACCAACTTTTGCGGTTGAGATCATAAATAATGAGCATTCTCTTTTTACCTTAGGCTTTAGAACCAAAGATCAGTATCATTTGATTCATGATATGGTGCAAAACACGAATATTCATATCGACTATACGACCGATATAAGAGGCGTTGAATTGCTAAGCGCTTTAAAAAATATTTATGCGATAGTCATAGGCATAATCGATGCCAAATACAATGCCGTTAACACCAAGCATATGGTCTTAACAAAGGCTTTTTCTGAAATACGGGTGTTGTTAAAATCGTTGGGTGGCAAGGAGGATACCCTATTCTTAAGCTGTGGCTATGGTGATTTTGGACTTACTTCCTTAAACGATATGAGTCGTAACAGAGCGTTGGGCCTTATGATAGGCAAAGGGTTTTATACGCCCGAAGTAAAGCAAAGTTCTGTACTGGTCGAGGGGCTAAAAACCATTGAGTTTATTTTCAATACCACCCCCAATTTCGTGAAAGAGCGAACCCCTATTTTTAATAAAGTGCAATCTTTTTTCGTGAATAACGAGATAAAGTTCGACTTTGACTTTAATTCTTTGATGAACAATAAAATGAAGACGGTGCTCACCTACGGCACATTTGATTTGCTTCACTATGGTCATGTAGAAATACTAAGGCGGTCGAAAGAAATGGGCGATAGACTTATTGTTGGCCTGTCTACCGACGAATTCAATGAAGTTAAAGGCAAAACCTGTGAGATGCCTTATAAAAAAAGAAAAGAGCTTTTAGAAGCCATTGAATACGTGGATCTAGTGATTCCTGAATCGCATTGGGACCAAAAGGTCAACGATGTACAAGAACATGAAGTTGATATTTTTGTAATGGGCGATGACTGGGATGGAAAGTTCGACTTTCTTAAAAAGCATTGTGAAGTCAGGTATTTACCAAGAACCCATGGAATTTCAACGACTAAGCTAAAATCCATTCTAAACGAAGGTGATTAAATAGCGAAATCTTTATAGGAACCATGGCAAAGTTACTTAAGTATTTTCTTTATACACTTTTTTTACCTTTTTGGTGGGTTCAAAGATTAATCCCGCGACAGAAGAACATATGTGTGTTCGGCGCCTGGAATGGGCATCGCTACTCCGATAATAGTAAGTATCTCTACCTATATGTTCGAGAACATCACCCAGAGATAAACGCCATATGGATTACACGCGAAGAAAAAATTAAGGAAAAAGTTCTGGCTGTCGGGGGTCTAGCTTTTTTAACCAAAGATTTTAGAGGAATTTATTATTGTCTATTGGCCAAAAATGTGTTTTTAACTTCAGGGAAAAGGGATGTTAATTATTTGGCAATCAACGGCGCAAATTGTGTTCAACTTTGGCATGGAAGCCCATTAAAGAAGATTGGCTTGGACGATCGTTTTTCTGATTCGAATACATACTTTCAAACCAAGATCGTTGCGCATCTCTATCCATTTCTTACCGAGTTTAACATCGACTATATTCTGTCGAATGCCCAAGTGTTTACCGATAAGATGGCCAGTTCATTCAATATGCCCATAGCCAAGGTTCTTGAAACGGGCTGCCCAAGAAACGATGCGTTTTACAGTAAAGAGCAAGATCCCTATAATGTGGCTTTGCGA
Organism: Flavobacteriaceae bacterium; assembly: GCA_049667765.1. Taxonomy (GTDB): domain Bacteria; phylum Bacteroidota; class Bacteroidia; order Flavobacteriales; family Flavobacteriaceae; genus JBATIN01. The sequence continues at coordinate 8,754 of JBATIN010000320.1, read as the reverse complement.
TCGAGATTTGTAGGCTGTAGACTCATATATTATATGCCAACGTTTAGGGGCCATGGTAAGTCAAAAAGTTTATTTACCCTACCGGATTTCAATTTAGAAAGCGTACTAGCCTTTTTAGAAGCAAACAATTTAGTTTTTATCAGCAAGGGTCATTATGTTGATAATAGCCTACTGGAAAAGAACCCGGACCCAAAAAGCAGGCTTATTGACCTGGAAGATAAAGATGTGAATGAAATTAATTTTATGCTGAAAGATGCGGACCTATTAATTACAGATTATTCCAGTGCTTATTTTGATTTTCTGCTCACGGAAAAACCATTAATTTTCGCAGCTTTCGATTTAGACGAATACTTGGCCGGATCAAGAGAAATGTATTTTAATTACGAAGATGTGGTAGCGGGCCCGATAGTTAAGAATTGGACGGCTTTAATGGCCAGTTTGGAAACTATTTGGGACGACCAAAATTTCAGCCGTTTGGTCAAAGAAAAAAATGCCCTTTTCAATAAATATCATGACGCCGATAATTGCAAACGGGTATTTGAGGCGTTACAAAATAGAAGTATGAACACTTTTTAAGACTTCCGCCCGAGAACAGTATGTTCCCGATTTTCGCAAGATTTTAATACCTCAACATTAAAATATTCGAGCATTTTTGTCAGAAGGCCAACATCGAACACATGGTGGTGCAAGGCCCTGTTTTCATGGTTCTTTAAAGAACGCGCTTTAAATTGTTCCAAAGTTCCGGCCGGCGGATCTAAAGCGAGATCGTGTAGCTTTAAGATTTCGTCGAGATGGGTCATGTCATCTTCACCCATTCCGTTTTTATAATCTTCCAACACATGAGTAAATTTCGTTACGGGGCGCTTATGGTCAAAATTATAGGTTTTGTTGGGGAGGGCCAACAAAAGCAAGCCACCTTTTTTCACGACCCTTGCCCATTCTTCCACTGCTTTCATGGGGTTGGCAACGTGTTCCAAACAATTGGACGAGATGACGAAGTCGTATTTTGCATCGGGAATTTCACCTAAATCGGTAGCTTCCGAAATGTATTGAATTCCTTTTTTATCCTTGAAGTAATTATAATTTTCACCGCCTTCAATCGTGCCTTCCCAAAGCGTCTTATTTGAAAAATTGCATCCATCCAAGGAATTGATTACCTTATAGATCGGCACAAACCCGTTGTTTCTAAACAGCCCGCTAGGCCCCCCGACTTCTAATCCCGATTTGTCGGCGAACAAGTTTTGAATCTCCTGAAAATCGGGCATACGAGGTGGATTTAATTTTGAAAACCCTTTTTTAAGTACGTAGCCAAGGCCCTTTTTATTTAAAATTTCTAGAATGTTTTTCAATACAGCGATTTTTTAAAATGTTTAGATTGCATAATAGGACTCCAATATACACCAACAAGATACGTTATACACCTATGTGGCGCAAAAGAATAAGCTTACAAAATTTTCATTACTAGAGTTCCACCACATTTTGTGCTTTTTTGTGTATAATGGAGAATGTTTTGCATACTGAATTAACGTTTGAACTGCATTTATAGAATGCTTTAACGTATATTTGATAGGCATCTTCACTATAAAATATTGGATAATAAAGTCGGGAAATACCAAAATAGAATTTAAAAGTATTTAAGGATTAATGAAATCGGTTTTTAAGAATATTTCTCAATATCTTGGTCTTCGTCTTGTGTTTAAGACGGTCCTTTTGGTCTTGTTTTTTTTGGTTTCGTGTAATAAATCTGAAGACTATGCCGAACTTTTGGAGGTTCAGACATTTCCTGAACGCACCAACGATTTTTCACTTTGGCAGTTAGCACCTTTTTTTGATGAAGTGCAGATGTCCTATATTCTCAAAACAGATGATGGAAATATAATTGTAGTCGATGGCGGTGGCATAAAGTCTGCACCAGTACTTGAAAGTTACCTTATACAACTTGGTGGGCAGGTCGACACATGGATCTTGACACATCCGCATTTGGACCATATAGGTGCTATAATGGAAATCATAAAAAGTGACAAAGTGTCAATTGATAGAATTTTGCACGTACCCTTAGAAGAATCTTGGGTGGGGCAATACGAACCACAGACTCGTGAATTGGTTGCCGCTTATAATCAGTTGCTAAAGACCAAGGCAATTAATACAGTATCGGTCAACCCCGGAGAAGTTTTTGAGTTAGGCGCTGGGGTTGAAATGAAGGCTCTGAGTGGATTGAACGAATCAATTATTTCCAACGCGGTGAACAACTCTTCGCTGGTCTTTAGTATTCGTAGCCTTTCTAAATCGGTATTGTTTCTTGGGGACTTGGGTAGTTTAGGAGGAAAAACGCTTCTGGAAAAAACCGACCCGGCACAACTCAAAACCACATATGTTCAAATGGCGCATCATGGTCAAGCCGGTGTAGATAGGGAGATTTACGAAGCGGTAAAAGCAGAGTATGCCCTATGGCCAACCCCTAAATGGCTTTGGGAAAATAGAGCAGACGGGAAGGCGTATAACAGTGGAAATTTTAAGACCTTTGTGGTACGCGAATGGATGGAAGAGCTGGGAATCAAAAAAAACTACGTCTCAGGCTTGGATAGTACCGTCCAAATAGATTAAACGATCATGCCGACCGTATCGAAAAATATTTTCTGGTCTACTCTTACCTCAGTCCTACAACTCTACACCGGAAGCGTCGTGTTTATTGTTTTGGCCAAGCTAATGGATATACAGGAATTCGGTATCCTTAGTTTTGGTTTTTCGTTGGCCGCACTAGTGGCCATAGCTGCTGATTTTGGTTTTTCATTGATGATCATGAAAGATTATCCTCAGAAGGAAGTCAATGAACGCAATTCTTATATTTCGAACAGCCTCATGGCCAAGTTGTTGTTGTCCTTAGGCAGTACTTTGATTTTTTTTGCGTACCTCTTCGCCTTTTATGATGGCGATTGGCTTTTGGTAGGGGCCTTGTACACTATCATTGCCCTCGCCCAGTCGTTTGTCAGTTACCTTCAGGCGCTATTGCGCATTGAAAACCGGTTTCACAAATACACGGAGACCGTTGCCGTCTACGCGTTTGTGGTTACCCTTTGTATAGGGGCCTATTGGCAGTTTAACATGGGGCTTTTACTGCTTGTTTGGATCTTGTTCGCCTGCAGGCTGGTACAGTTAGCATGGACGATTTATTTAAACCGAACACACCTTAGAGGTTTTTCCATCAACAAAAAAAGCACTGTGAACCTGTTAAGAGAAAGCTGGTCTTTTGGACTCCATATGCTCTTGGGCATCTTTTATTTTATGGTCGATACCCAGATTATATCCTTGTATTTGGGGGCGGAAGACGTAGCTTTGTACCAATCGGTATTTAGAATTGTATTGATTTTATTGATGTTTTCCGATATCGTATCCAGTGTATTGTTGCCCTATCTTTCCTTTAAGTATTATAAACAGGAGGATATATCGAATCACATATCGAAAATCTTTTTGTACCTCTTGATTATCGGCTGTTCCTTGTTCTTGTTGTTTACCTCTTTCGAAAGTCAAATTCTTGAAATACTCTACACGCCTGAATATGTAAGTGCCGCAATTCTGGTACTGCCCTTCTCGATTGTCATAATATTGCGCACGGTTTCCTCATTATTGGGCAACATTTTGACCATCTCCAACAAACAGGCCTATCGTGTACTTACAGTCGGGGTCTCTTTGGTCGTGAGCCTTGTATTGAACCTTATTTTTATTCCGAAATATGGAATAATTTCCGCTGCTTGGATCAGCGTACTGGTGCATCTTGTTTTATTTGGCATGTATTTCTTTTACAGCAAACAAGAGGTGCCATCCATTCAATTACTAGGAGCCTCAAATGTTATCATCCTTATAGCGACTACGCTAATTTATGTAACAATCCATTATATGACGAATGGGAACTATGCGATTATAGGCTTGGGCGTTATGGCTTGGGCGGTAGTGGTTTATGTGGTGATGAAACGTGACCAAAACTATACTTTTTTAAGTCAAATACTTGGGGAAAAGGGGGTAGGATAATTAGAGGGGAGGCACTTATTTTGGATCGAATATCCAATCATCGGCATACATGCCATATACAATGCCGATTTCGTTTTCTAGCACATACTTCTCATCTTTACCGGGTTCTACATTCACCTGATAGACATAGACCTTGATGTCGTTTTTGGCCAAGGTTTCATATAAGGTCTTTTGAGCGGGAATGTTGGCCCGTGGCACGGCAACTCCAGCAACATTATGTTCCTTAAGATAAGATAGCTTGTCACCTTGAATTTTACTTAAGGGCAAGGCCGATATTAACGTACTGATACCTGAGTTTGCGGCCTCTTGTACTGCCTCTAAAGTAAACAGTTCCATGAGCAAACGTTGCTTGTCTACAAATTGTTTAGAAAACTCCTTCGGTTTGTTGATTTTGTCTGTAACCAAAACGGCATCAGGGTGCGCAGCGAACCATGTGTTGATACTATCCATGTCCATTGGAGTATACTTACCGTATATTTTATGGGATAAGAATTCAGATCGGGTAACGGGCAATTCTCCTTTGTAATTAGTCTGGGTGGCCCAGTGTTTCCAATCATGCGTAGCCACAAAATGCCCATCTTTGGTCTCACTGATATCTAATTCGAACAACCGAAATCCCTTTGTATAATTCAAATCCAAAGCTTCCTTTGAATCTGTATATTTTAGATTATTTATGCTTCCTCCGGCGTGGGCAATAAAACGATTATTATCCTTTAAATAGTCTGAAGTAGGTCTTGAAAAATATAATTCAGCATTTGTTACTTTCTTTGGGTAGGCAATTTCCACAGTAACGGATAGGGCGTCGGTTTTCTCAAAAACTTCCCCTTCAATCTTATAAAATATGTAAGCTTCACGAGTTTTCAAGTTCCTCAACCCCGGTAACCCCATAGCGTCAAGGTCTTCTGAAAACGCTTCCAGTGCTTTATGTGCCGAGTCGTGGGCGAATAAAATATACTGAACGTTATTTTTATTCAATTTTTTTAGTAAGTCTATAAATTCAGTTGTTTCTTCAATACTTCCGTAGGTGTCGAAAGTTTTCAATTCGTATTTCCTTTGCGAATTGAAAATTACTACCGTAAGTCCTCTTTGGGAAATTTTAGTGGTTTTGTCCCCGATACTGAAACTACTTTGACTTTTCGCGTTGTAACTTTTGCTAACCACCTGGATGAAATCTTGATGTTGGGCCAAGGCTATTTCTTTGAGCACGGTAATATCTTCTTTTTCGAATAGGATTTTGGCATCTCCTTTTTTAGTAATCCCGAAATTGGGATTGGCCTTTAAAGATGCGTAAGTGGTTTCTTTTGAAGTGAAAATATCGAGATAAGGCGAATCGGGGAAGGTTTTTAGAATGTCCTTAAAAGGAACGGGAAGTTGATTAATCGGCCTCATCATATCGTCAAACATAATTCGGAGGCAATTTGGCCCAGTAGGGAGCGTTCCAGATGTGCCGGACATTCCTTCACTATTATTAACCGTAAAGGTTTTTGAGTTTTTATCAATTACAATAGTAAGTCCGTCCATACAATTAAATGTTTTTAGAGCGGCATCGTTCAGTCGTAAAATGTTGGCTTTATGCTTGTTCAAAAAAGCATTTTTGTCGGTATCGGCGATAAAATCGGCAAGAAATTTAGCATTATGCTTTATTTTCGCCCCTTCCAGGATGGTTTTTGCCAAATCGATTTGAGTAAGGGGCCGATCTTTAGGATTGGAAATCGCTTTTGGATCTGCATTCGTTAACAAAAAGAGCGATCGTTCCTCAAAATCAGAAATGACACGCGACGCTTTTCCCATTAAAAGATGATCAGGAAAAATATAGAATACCGTATTGTCTAGCATGCCTTGTTTATCCAAAAAAGCAATTAAATCTCCGACCATATAATCTGTGGCCAAGGTCATGAATTCCAGATTACTGGGTTGGGGAGATAAGTCTTCCTCCAAACGTTTGTCGAGCACTCCATTAGGAAAATGGGTCGATATCGAAGATAGAAACATGGCAAATGGCCTTTCAGAATTCTTTTTCTTTTCTAATTCTTTCTTAAATTCTTCAAAGAGGTCTTTATCATGAATACCCCAGACCAACTTTTCATACTTGGTCTCAAAGTCTTTTTCCGATTTTACGGTAAAGCCAAACGTTTTTAGCATGTCGTCAATGCCAGAGTATTCTTTATTACCGATAAAATATTGAATGTCGTAGCCAGCATTTATAAGTACGTCGGCCAAAGTGGTCAGCTTGTTGTCATAGTTATTCTGGAAAACTCTATTTCCGTGAAGGCCAAAAAAAGCTGGCACTCCCGAGATAAAAGTGTACAATGATGCTGAGGTCCAACCACCAGCAGGAGACTGTTGCATATCGTACAGGGTTCCTTCTTGTGCCAAACGCGACAAATTAGGGGTAAGGTGATTCAAATTTTGGCCTAGATATCCTTTTTCAAAAGATTCAAGGGAAAGTACTATGATGTTTTTCCCGGGGATTGCCTCTATTTCACTTTTTGAAATATAGTCGTCCGGGTCGATACCTAAAGCGGACAGAGCATCTTCAAAGCTGGCACTACCTGCAAATTTTAATCGTAGCGTATCGTAGGCGTTATGCACTATTCCACCATGAAGACTCATTATAATCATGCCAAATACCAGAGTGGAAACAGGAATTGTTTTGGTGGAAAATTTTCTCCGCAACCATTGCGACCCCGCGTGAATGACCCATGTGGCGATCAATAAGGCTAGAATAATATACAATAACTCAGCACCGAAAAACGCGGAAACCGATGTGGCATCGGTTAGACTGAAATTTTCATAAAACCGGTAATTGGCAACGTTTCCCGTAAGGATAACTGAACTGAATTGCACGGTAAAGACTGTCCCTAAAACAGCTGAAATTGCAAAGCGAAGAATTTTATTGGTTATGGGGATAAGGGCCCTTACCAAAATAAGGACAACCAGCAAACAAGCCAATTGAAAAATAGCCATAATCAAGAATAGAAATTATTTTTTACGTCCTTTTCCAAACTACGCGATTTACATAATCAACATATGATAAAATGATGCGAACCACTTTTTCGCTTACATTGGACATGGCGTAGTCTGCCACTAACCGAAAGCTTCGTTGAGGGTCTCTTTTTTGGGCCTCCAAAGCGACCAATCCCTGAAGGATGCGCTCCGGATGCATACCGACCAACATGACCGAGGCTTCTTCCATAGCTTCTGGGCGTTCATGTGCCTCTCGTATATTTAATGCCCAAAAGTTCAAAATAGACGATTCTTCCGAAATGGTACCACTATCTGAAAGCACTGCATATGAATTGCATTGCAGGGCATTGTAATCGGTAAAGCCCATAGGTTTCATGAATTGGATGAGTTTATGGGTTTTCAAGTCTTTCGAATCCAACATCTTTTGCGTTCGCGGATGGGTGGAAACGATTATCGGATAACTGTATTTTTCGGCAATTAGATTTAATGAGGTGATGAGGCCTTTGAAATTTTTAGGGTCGCTGATGTTCTCTTCGCGATGCGAGGAAACCACGAAATACTCCTGTTTTTTAAGGTTGAGTTCCTTTAGAATTTTCGATGTACTGATTTTGTCCTTGAATTGGCCCAGTACTTCGAACATAGGGCTGCCTGTCTTGATAATACGGTCGGCGGGGAGGCCTTCGCGGAGCAAATATTCCCTGGCGATGTCGCTATAGGTCAGGTTTACGTCTGAAATATGGTCTACGATCTTGCGGTTGGTCTCTTCGGGTACGCGCTGATCGAAACAGCGATTACCGGCCTCCATATGAAAAATAGGAATTTTTCTTTTTTTCGCAGGGATGGCGCAAAGACACGAATTGGTGTCGCCCAATACCAAAAAGGCATCCGGATTAAGTTCTTCCAACAAAGGGTCTATTTTGATAAGGATGTTTCCCACGGTTTCCGTTGCATTCTTGCCCGCTGCATTCAGAAAATGGTCGGGTTTGCGAATGCCAAGGTCGTCGAAAAAGATTTCGTTGAGTTCGTAATCATAATTTTGACCGGTATGCACCAAAATATGTTCAATGGCCTTATTGGCATCCAATGCATTCAATACACAGGCCAAGCGAATAATTTCGGGCCTTGTACCCACAACGGTTACAACTTTTAGCTTCTTCAAAATAGTAATGAATTAATAATTAAATTTTTATACTTCCCAACTCCTAAATCATCAGACATCTTCAAAATACGTATCGGCATCTTTTGGATCATAGGGTTCGTTTATCCAGAATAGCGTAATCAATTCTTCATCGCCTATGTTCTTAATATTGTGAGTATACCAAATGGGCATATCAACATAAGCAGGCTCTTTTCCATCTAAGTAATAATCGATGACCTTGTTAGTACCGATTTTACGTAGCTGAATCAGTGCTTTTCCGGTAATGACCGCAAACCGTTCCGCTTTTCGGGTATGGTAGTGATTGCCCCTGATTATGCCGGGCACTGTGGTAGAATATGAAAACTGTCCACTGGTCTGGGTACGGGCGATTTCTACAAAACTGCCCCTGGGGTCGGTATGCTTGGTGTATATTACAGGATAATGCCTTTCTGGAATATAGCACCGAAAGGTATTGAACAATGCTTTTCCAAAAGAATCTTCTAGGTTCGGGAAAACGCCGTTCTCCATATAATCGGACTTAAAGGTTTGCAGTAAGCTCAAAATTTCAGATACTTTTTTATGATGGTTTGGCAAAACGTTTAATTGATAGCTATTTTTGCCAA
>JBATIN010000319.1:0-12733 GCA_049667765.1 Flavobacteriaceae bacterium | reverse complement strand
GTTCTATAAAAGGCTCTTAATCTTGATTACAGAACATTTCCGCATGAATAACGCTCTTTCATTATTGTTTAAAATTCCCCATTTCCTGTGTTATTCGCAATAAAATGTTACCTAAGCTTCCATTACTGTTGTCAAAATGCTTTATTTGTATGTTTTAAAATTACATTTTCATGAAACATTCAATAATTATAGCCTGTGCACTCGTTGTGGTATCTTGTTCAGAAACAAAAAAGAAAGCAGAAGAATCCACCGAAGAAAAGGCAAATCGCATTCACCAAAAGGTAATCACCATTGACACCCATGATGATATCAATGTCAATAATTTTACCGATAGCGTCAACTATAACCAACGTCTAAATACCCAGGTCAATTTGCCTAAAATGGTAGAGGGCGGCCTCGACGTTGCCTGGTTCATCGTTTATACAGGTCAGGATTCATTAACATCGGAAAATTATGTACAGGCAGAAGCGAATGCCATGGCCAAATTTGAGGCCATTCATCGACTTTGCGAAAATATAGCCCCAGACAAAATTGCACTGGCCTTGACCTCTGAAGACGTTCGCAGCATAGATCAAGCCGGAAAAAAAGTGGCCATGATCGGGGTTGAGAACGCATTTCCTATGGGTGAAGACCTAAGCAATTTTGAAAAGTACCATACCTTGGGAGCGCGTTATGTTTCATTGGCCCATAATGGCCACAGTCAATTCTCGGATTCAAACACCGGGGAAGCAGATAACAAATGGTTACATAATGGTTTAAGTGAACTTGGTAAAGCAGCTGTAAAAGAAATGAATAGGCTGGGAATAATGATCGATGTTTCGCATCCATCAAAACAGGCCATGATTCAAATGATCGAGCTTTCAAAAGCCCCGATTATTGCTTCGCACTCGTCCGCTCGAGCATTATGTGATCATAGCCGAAATTTAGATGACGAACAATTACTTTTAATGAAAGAAAATGGCGGTGTGGTACAGACGGTGGCCTTTGGGGCCTATCTCAATACCAAAAAGAACGATGCCAGAGCCGACTTTATGAAAAAAATAAATAAAGAAGTTGCAGACTCCCTGGATATAGAGTGGTTCGAGTTTACAGATTTTGCAACGTTGACCAGTGCCCAAAAAGAAAGTTTGATGGAAAATTACCCCAAAGTATCTGGCATTGCGCGAGAAGTTGCCACCAAAAGAAAAGATGCCCCACCAGCAGTGGACGTAGCCGACTTTGTAGACCATATCGATTATATGGTAAAACTAATAGGAATCGACCATGTGGGAATTAGTTCCGATTTTGATGGCGGGGGTGGTATAGAAGGCTGGTCGGATGCCTCAGAAACCTTCAATGTGACCTTTGAACTGGTCAAAAGGGGGTATACTGAAGAAGACATAGAAAAACTATGGGGCGGCAATCTTCTTCGGGTATTAGATCAGGTACAGAAAATAGCCGCTGAATTCCCAAAAAGTTAATTCGCGGTTGCCAGCCGGTCTTTAACGTATTCTATTTTGGTCTTACCATGTGGGGCCGGTTTTCCGTTTTCCCCTAGGTTGACCATTATGATGTTGTCAACGGTCACTATAGTCTCATGAGTCATTTTATTGCGCACTTCACAATTAAGCGTTAACGAGGTCTTGCCAAATTTAATGACGTCGATCCCTATTTCTATGACATCACCCTTTACTGCCGAGCTCATAAAATTAATTTCAGAGATATATTTGGTCACAACGCGATTGTTCTCTAATTGAATAATACTATACAGTGCGGCCTCTTCATCTACCCATGCTAGTACACGGCCACCGAACAAAGTGCCATTGGCGTTCAAATCTCCGGGCTTAACCCATTTTCTAGTATGAAATTTCATATATTATCTTTTTAATGTAAAACTACTTAACAATAACACGCCAAAACCATTTAACGTATTATTCGCCAACGGTTTTGGGAATATGTAAATTGATGCCTACCTTTTATTCGAAAACGAGAATAAACCCCTTGCGTAATTATGAAGTATAGAATTGGCAGTACCCTTTTCTTGAAGATTAAAAAGATTAGCAAAAAAACATGTTTCGATAAAAAAATTTCTACTTACTGTAACAAACCCATTATATTTGATACTTACAGATAAATCCATTAAACAAGATATGAAAATGAAAAAACTTAAATTAGTTATTCTGGTACTGGCCTTGGCTGTATTTGTTCCGGTACAGGCCCAAACAGCCGATGAGATTATCAACACTTATTTTGAAAACATCGGCGGACTCGAAAACTTTAAGGCCATAAAAGGCGTAAAAATGAGTGCGAAATTAAACCAACAAGGTATGGAAATACCTATTGAGATCACTCAGTTAAGTGATGGTCGACAAATGACCGTAATTAACTTTCAAGGTAAAGAATTAAAACAAGGTGTTTTTGACGGCGAAACCCTATGGAGCCATAATTTCATGACCATGAAGGCAGAGAAAAGCGATGCCGAATCAACGGCCAACTTTAAATTAAACACAAATGATTTTCCTGATGCCTTCGTAGATTATAAAGATAAGGGGTATACCGTTGAACTTGTAGGCACCGAAACTATTGACGGGGCCGAAGCTTTCAAGATAAAGCTCGTAAAAGAACCTATTACGGTAGATGGCAAACAAGAAGAAGATGTTGCCTTTTATTTCTTCGATACCGAAAACTTTGTGCCTATCGCCATGCAATCGGAAGTAAAAGAAGGCCCGGCCAAAGGTATGACCCAAGAAATCACTTTTAGCGATTATCAAGAAGTTGAAGGTATCTACTTCCCTTTTTCCATGACCCAAGGCGTTAAAGGGCAGCCTGGTTCACCGATTACTATGGAGAGCATTTTGCTCAATCCGGAAGTAGAAGATGGTGCCTTTGCGTTCCCAGACGAAATTGAAACCGACAAATAATAAACTGCAATCACTTCAAAGGCCCTTTTACATAAGGGCCTTTCTTTTAATCCTTTTGAAAATGAAAAAAACAACAATTGCAATGTTAATTGCCGTTGCAGGTATGCCGTTAATGGGTTCTTCCCAAACGGCAAGCGATGGCGGCAAAGAACTTTTTGGTGATATGACGGCCAGGCATATTGGTCCGGCAATCATGAGTGGCCGAATCAATGACCTTGAAGTACACCCTAATAACAGTAGAATAATCTATGCCGGTAGCGCAGGTGGAGGGGTTTGGAAATCCAACGATTCGGGTACCACATTCAACCCAATTTTCGACGATTATTGCCAATCTATCGGTGCCGTATCATTAGATCCGAACGACCCGGACAACACGATATACATTGGAACAGGCGAAACATGGACACGTAATAGTGTTTCTATAGGTGATGGTCTATATAAAACCTCCGACGGCGGCGCTAACTGGAAAAAAATAGGACTTGAAAATTCGGAACGGATCGCGAACGTGATCATCAATCCAAAAAATTCAAATGAAGTATATGTTGCGGTACTGGGGGCCTTATGGGGCGATAGTGAAGAACGTGGGGTATACAAATCGACCGATGCCGGTGAAACTTGGACTAAAATACTCTTTGTTGACCAAAAAACAGGTTGTGCCGATTTGGTCATGGACCCAAGCGACCCCAATACGCTGTATGCCAGTATGTGGGAGTTTCGTAGAACCGGCTGGGGGTTTGAATCTGGCGGAAGTAAAAGTGCATTATACAAATCGACCGACGCTGGAGCTACTTGGAACAAGATCCATAATGGCTTTCCTTCTGGCAGTCTTGGAAGATTAGGTATAGCCATAGCCCCTTCAAATCCTAAAGTGCTTTATACGGTTATCGAAGCTGAAAAAGATGAGCGAAAGGGCTTATACCGAAGTGATGATGCCGGAAATAGCTGGAAACAACTGAACAATGATTTCGGTATTACCGTTCGTCCTTTTTATTTCTCTAGGATCGTAGTCGACCCTCGCGATGAAAATGTGGTGGTAAAAGGTGGCCTAAGCGGCTCCATTTCTCGAGATGGAGGTAAAACTTTTAAGGATCTGGGCAATATGCACAGTGATATTCATGACTTTGCCTTCAGTATCAAAGATTCCGATATCATGTATGTAGGTACCGACGGCGGGGTATATCGTTCTTGGGACGGAGGCACACATATGGAAATCGTTGAAAACCTTCCCCTTTCACAGTTTTATCAAATAAGCGTCGATGATGCAACCCCATATAATGTATATGGCGGACTTCAAGATAATGGTTCTTGGTACGGCCCCTCGTCTTCCCCGGGCGGTGTAGAAGGACGAGATTGGAATTCAGTGGGCTATGGTGATGGGTTTAGAGTGCTAAAACATCCAACTAAAAACATTATCTATTCAGAAATGCAAGGTGCCGAAAGCGTTTGGCGTTATGATGTTGAACGAAATCTGACAAAGACCATTCAACCCTTGCCAACCCGTGAAGTCAAAAAACTACGGTTTAACTGGAACGCCCCCATGGCCATAAGTACCCATCAACCCGATCGTTTTTATATGGGCAGTCATTTTTTGCACAAATCGGAAGATATGGGCGATACTTGGCAGATTATCTCCCCTGACCTAACAACGAACGACCCTGCCAAACAGACACAAGAAGATTCAGGTGGATTATCAAAAGACAATTCGGGCGCCGAGAACCACACGACCATCTTTACCATTGCCGAATCTGCTTTGGACGAAAATGTAATTTGGGTAGGTACCGATGATGGCAATGTACAGGTCACCCAAGATGGCGGAAAAACATGGACCAATACCGTTGCCAATATCCAAGGTTTGCCTAAAAACACATGGTGTTATCACATTGAGGCGAGTAGTTTTGACAAAGGTACCGCCTATGCCGTTTTTGATGGGCACACGCAAAACGATATGAACCCTTATACCTATAAGACCACCGACTTTGGCAAGACATGGACGAATATCATCACCGATGAAGTAAAAGGAATCACCAGGAACATTCAGGAAGATTACGAGAACCCTGACCTATTGTTTTTGGGCACCGAATTCGGACTCTATATCACTCTGGACGGTGGAAAAAGTTGGAAAAAATTTACCAACAATATGCCTTCGGTTGCCGTTCACTTCATAGAGCTTCAAAAACAAACCAACGACTTGGTTATGGGAACCCATGGTCGAGGGGTGATCATAATTGATGACATCTCGCCATTACGTGAAATGAACGACGAGGTTTTGGCAAAGAAAATTCACTTTTTTAAGTCCAAACCCACCGTGATAAATGAAGAAAGTAGTTTTTCCGGAGGTTTTGGAAGTGAAACCCAATTTGTAGGAGCCAACAAAACCAAAGAGGCACAGATCAAATATTATCTCGACAAGCGGCATACTTTTGGTAAAATGACCATTGAAATCCAAGATATGGAAGGCAATAAAATTGTAGAATTGAGCCCAGGAAAGTCAAAAGGTATCAATATTGTGAATTGGGGCTATACCAGAAAACAACCTAAGGTGGCCAAAGGCAAGACCTTTAGTTTTGGTGGTTTTACCTCGCCTACGGTACCGGCGGGCACGTACAAGGCTATTATGACCAAAGGAAAAGAGACCTTTGAACATACTTTTGAACTCGAGTATGACGAGCGCTCGCCATTGACTGCAACAGAACGAGATCTAAAGAACGAAACCACTATGAAACTGTATGACATGACTCAAGAATTGGCCTATCTGGTCTATGAATTGGATGAAATGATCAGTAAAGCAGAGGCCGATAAAAACACGAAAGCGCTTTTAAAGCTAAATGGCCTAAAAGAAACCTTAGTGGTTACCACTGGTGATAATTATGTGGGTACGGCAGAATCACAATTAAGGGAAAAAATGGCAGATCTATTCAGTAAATTGGCCACGAGCTACGATAAACCTTCAAGTGCGGAACTGGAGAGCGTAAACGCCATTACCGAAAGATTTCAGACTGCAAAAGATGATTTTGTAAAATTAAAGAAGAAATACAAAGCCCTTGAAGATTTAAATATTAAACCCTTGTCAGAGTTTATCGACGGCAATTAACTAGAAATACGTTCCAAAAAAAAAGAAGGCCATCCGTTTGTTGATGGCCTTTTTGTTTATAAACAGGTTAAAAACTAAATGCAGTTTACAAAATGCATGATAAAATATAAAGTACTTTTATAAAAACTCGAAAGATGGACGACCGTTCACATCTATTGCTCCACATTAGACCCCAAATAGCGAATACCACAACGACCTTGGCTTCTTGCCAAGATGAACAATTTCAAAACCTGACCCTACGGCCTATTCTTAAACTGCAAAATGACCTACTACTTGCGGTTCTCAAAAACTATATAAAAAAACATAAGAACCGATTTTTTGAACTTCCGCTCGAAAAACGCTTCGACTACATTGAGAATGCTATCCAAAAAGATATCAAATTAAGAAATTCTATAAAGGGAATGATCCTTGGGCAATTTACCGTTGAAGAATATGCTAGTTATATTCAAAATTCATCGGCCTTGAACAAACGTATTATGGGTATGGCCATCACTCGGTTAAAAGACCAAATTCAATTATTTGAAGAAGTAATTTCAGTCTAATAACGATACCCCGTTCAAATCGGTGGTTAACACTTCGCTCATTAAATCAAAATAAGGCCTGATTGCCCTAAACGAGTCAACCACATGCTCTCCAAAATTTTTATCAAAAACGGCCTCGTCGCTAAACTTACGTACAAAAATAAACTGCTTTTTTCTGATCAGGTCAATGTTTTCATGCTCCTTATCAAATCCTTTAGGCGCTGTTTTTACTTCATCCCCGACCAGTTCGCCCCATGTTTTTTTAAATGATTTTTCGTTGATTACCTTTCTAAATGGCTTGGCATCAAACTCCAATTCCTTACGTATTCGCAAGAGATCCTCTTTATTGGGTTCCCAAAAGCCTGTGGCTATAAAACTATCGCCCGGCTTCAAATGTAGGTAATAGCCCCCACGGGCCTTGGCACCCATTCTTGAGAACGAGCCCGCAAAGTGGGTTTTATACGGGGTCTTGTCATGAGAAAACCTGACATCCCTATAGATCCGAAACATTTTCATTTTTTCAATATCGTCGTAGGTTTTCAAACCCTCCATTAGGGAAGCAAAAAATCGCTTTACCGCTGTCTCGTGTCCTTTAAATTCTTTTTTATGGCTATCGAACCATTCCCGGGTATTGTTCTTTTCAAGGTTGAGCAGAAATTGAAAGCTATCATTCGTAATTGTAGGATGTAACATGCGACAAAAATGTTGTGATTTTAAGCTAAAGTTAACCATTTGAAGGAAACAGTCCTGTGATTTATGGTTAATTTTGGATTTCAAACCAAAGGGAATGGACCAAACAATCGTTGAAAAAATTAAGGCGCACAAAAAACAGCCGAATCTAAGATTTACTTTAAAAAAGAAGGTAGAGACATTTACCGACCGACTTTTTTATACCCTTTTCGATATCGATACCCCAGTTGAGGAAAACCTGGGTCTCTTGGAGGATGAGTTCGATAGCTTGATTCAGCTCGCCTGCTGGGAAATAGACAAACCCTGCAAAAAAATGTGGGAGAATTATGTGGTAAAATTGCCCATGATTTTAGAGCTGCTCAACCTTGATGCCGAAGCCATTGTCGACTGCGACCCTGCCTCTTTATCCATAGAAGAGGTGTATATGGCCTATCCGGGGTTTTATGCCATTGCTATTTACCGCTTGGCCCACGAGCTCTATGAAACCGGATTTCCACTGGTACCTAGATTAATGACCGAATATGCGCATCGGCAAACAGGTGTGGACATCAACCCCGGAGCACAAATAGGAAAATCATTTTTTATAGACCATGCCACCGGCGTTGTTATAGGGGAAACTGCGATAATTAAAGACCATGTAAAAATTTATCAAGGGGTTACCCTTGGTGCCCTTTATGTTGCGAAAAACCTACAAAAGACCAAACGCCACCCAACCATTGAAAACAATGTCACTATTTATGCCAATGCAACCATTTTAGGGGGCAATACTGTGGTCGGCGAGAATAGCGTGATTGGCGGTAATGCATGGTTGACCGCATCGGTTCCGGCAAATTCTACCGTATTCCATACCCCTGAAATTAAAATTAAAACATCGACCAATGGCTAAATCGATACTTGATCTTATTGGTAATACTCCCATGATCGAATCTAGGGTGCTCAACCAAAATAAAAAGGTAAAGCTCTACTTTAAGCTTGAGGGGCATAACCCCGGGGGCAGTGTAAAAGATCGCGCCGCTTATAATATGTTGAAGAGCGGCATAGAACGAGGTGATTTTAAGCCTACTTCCAAACTAATTGAAGCGACCAGCGGCAATACGGGTATCGCTTTGGCCATGATCGCAGGGATCTATGGTCTGGACATAGAGTTGGTGATGCCCGAAAATTCTACCGTAGAAAGGGTTCAGACCATGCGTGCCTATGGGGCAAAGGTCACCTTGACCCCAAAAGATATCGGCATTGAGGGTGCACGAGATTATGCAGAATCAAAAGTAAATAACGATGGTTATGTTATGATTAACCAATTCGCGAATAATGATAATTGGAAAGCCCATTATAAAACAACGGGACCGGAAATTTGGAAGGATACCCAAGGAGGCATTTCACATTTCGTCTCCGCTATGGGCACTACCGGAACCATTATGGGCACTTCTACCTTCTTAAAAGAGCAGAACCCAAATATCACCATTGTGGGAGTACAACCTACCGATGGGTCTAGCATACCGGGGATCCGAAAATGGCCTGAGGCTTATCTGCCAAAAATTTTTAATCCCGCCAAGGTAGATCAGGTATTAGAGGTTAGTGATGTAGAAGCGGCCGATATGGCCAAAAAATTGGCCAAAGAAGAAGGGGTTTTTGCAGGTATGAGTAGCGGCGGTGCGGTTACCGCAGCCTTACGTTTGGCAAATTCACTCGAGGCGGGCACCATTGTTACCATCATTTGTGATCGCGGCGACCGTTACCTCTCGTCGCCCTTATTCGACTAGGTACTTTAGATTTTCAAAAGAAGGCACACAAGTACACAAATTATAGCCATTTCTTTCTTTTAAAATAGATAAGCATAGCAATAAGCAATACGAACATCACCCCCAAGGCAACAAAGTATCCATTTTTAAAATGTAATTCGGGCATGTATTCGAAATTCATTCCATAAATGCCTGCAATAAAGGTCAATGGTATAAAGATTGAGGCCATAATCGTAAGTACCTTCATAACCTCGTTCATTTTATTGCTTATGTTACTCATATACATCTCCATAAGGCTCATTGACATTTCACGATAGATCTGTAAGCTTTCGTTTATTTCGTATGAATGGTCTAATACATCCCGTAAATAAAGCTTTGTATCATGATTTATTAGCGGGTTTTCGGAATCTATCAATCTACTGACAAGCTCTTTTACAGGGTATGCCCATTGTCTTATTTTTAGTACTTCTTTTTTCAATTGTTGTATTCTATGCGCAACCTTCGGATTTGGGTTTTCATACACCTCATCCTCTAAAATCTCAATTTTATGGCCAACATTTTCCAAAACATCGAAATAATTATCCACTATAGAATCAATCAGCGTAAAGAAAAGATAGTCTGAGTCTTTAGTTCTAATACGCCCGGTTTTTGCATTTATTCTTTCGCGGACTCCATTAAATACATCTTCATCCAACTCTTGAAATACCAATACGCAATTCATCATGAGTACAAGGGCTACATGTTCGCCCACCAGCTCTTGCTCATTATTTATATAGAGCATCTTGAATACGGCAAAAATGTAACCTTCATACTCGTCAATCTTAGGACGCTGTTGGGTATTCACGATATCCTCAAGTACCAAAGGGTTGAGGTCAAAATGCTTCCCGATTTTTTCAATATAAGTTTCATCGCTTAGCCCTACGATATTGACCCAAGAGGTGGTCGGGGTATCTTTATGCGCGGCTATTTGTTCAAATTGACCGGGATAGTGCGTTTCCGAGATGCTTTCGGTATACTCAATTATGGTTGTTTTGGTCTCTGAAGCTTCACGGTGGCCCGTGTAGGTAATGGTTCCTGGAGCTTTCCCCATTTTTTTTCGGGCTTTCGAATGTTTCTTTTGTGCCGATTTTTTCTTGGCCATTTCGTGTAGTTTTTTTAAATATAGTAAAAGAAAGTATGTTCTGTACTTTAACTGAAATCCAACTTATGCAAAAGCAACCCTGATCCTGGGGCGGCATAATGAAGTTCAAGTTCACTATCGGTTAGCAAAGTTCGCTCAAAATCGGTCATTGATAATTCACCTAGGCCAATTTTTATTAAAGTGCCCATCATCATTCGAACCTGATAGCGTATAAACCCTTTGCCAGTGACCACAAAGGCAAAACTTTTTTTGGGAAAAAAACTAGCAGAGATATAAGTATTAGCTACAATTTTGGATGAATTAATTGTGCGAACCACCTTAGTATTCGGTTGAAGTTTTGCCGTATACAACGAAAAGTCGTGAGTGCCTACGAATCGTTGGGCCGCATCTTTCATAAGGTCAATGTTCAATTCTTCATGGATGTTGGCCAAAAAAGGAGCGCAAAAAGGGTGGTTTTTTTCTCCATAGGAAAAAAGGTACACGTATTCCTTATTTTTTGCTTGTTGTATAATGTTAAATCCATCCTTAACCCTAGTTATGTTTTTTATTCGAATATCCGGTGGTAGGTTTAGATTGAAGTCATCTTTAAAATTGTTCAGATTAGTAATCGGTTTTTCCGCTATAAATAATTCAAAGGCAGCATCTAACGCAGAAACCTTGGCGTCGGTTCTCCCTGCCCCTAATATTTTAAAATTTCTCTCGGGGATGATACATTGAAGCGTCTTCAGTAGCATACCCTCTATTGTTTTATGCTTTGGTTGCTGTTGCCAACCACTATATCTGAAACCTAAATATTCAAGTTTTACTAAATACCCATGTTCATTTTTGTTCACTTAATTCACTTTATTTCAAAAATACCATAATTCTCAACGATGAATGGCTCTCCATTAAAATTGTCTTCTGATCATAACCAAATCCCGAATCGTTTTTTTTTGTAAATTCACTTTTAACTGACTAAATCAATTTATTATGACTAAAGAACAATCATTAAAGCCTCCCGTGTGGTTTTGGGTAGTCAGCGTGCTTGCCCTATTATGGAACCTTATGGGAGTTGGCGCATATCTATCCGAAGCTTTTATGTCCAACGAAATTTTAATGGCCTTGCCCGACAACCAGCGTGAACTATATCAATCGAGACCTTCTTGGGTTACCGCATGCTATGCCATTGCCGTTTGGTTTGGTGCACTGGGCTGTGTTGGCCTTTTGTTACGGAAAAAGTGGGCGAATCCACTATTAATACTGTCTTTGTTAGGTGTACTTGGGCAAAATGTCTATTCTTTTTTTATGAGCAATACTATGGAAATAAGTGGAACCGTGGGTATACTATTTGCGCTTATCATCATTTTGATCTCTATTGCCCTTGTTTTTTTCGGCCGCTTGTCGGGTCAAAAACGATGGCTATTATAGCGCATAATTGATGTACGTCTACCAACAGCTATTTTTATTTAAGTAGACTAAAATGGTGTTCAAAAAAAGCTTTCACCACAGTTTTAGGTGTATACCCAACATAAGTTGCGCTTTATCGAATTTTTAAAATAATCTAGGTATGGGGGCGTTTTAAACCTTTAACTAGGGTTCCCCAAATCCCTGAAACCTGCTTACTATGAGTTTTATAATGAAACTGCTTCCTTGGAAACGAAATCTATTTGTGACCATAGGAATATTGGCCTTATTGATTGTCTTTAGTTTTTATGGACTTTACACCGATCAATTCTATTTTTTCAAATTCGATAATTATATTTTTCCATTTTTGACCGTAGTCCATTTCGCATTTTTATATGTTTTATGGTTTAAAATAAAAGAAGGAGAAATAGCAGATCCACAAATGCGTAATCTTGAATATGCACTTTATGTCATCTTATTTGTGTATGTCTTTAAAGTTTTTGATTCTATATATGTACTTACCACATATTCCGATTTTGAAAGCTATGACATACCAAGTTCGTTTATACCTTTAGGTGTTCTGATATTGGTATTATATATTTTACTGGTAGGGCTCACCTTACTGGCGTTCAAATATCGAAAAGTACTCGTGGGCGGGTATAATTTTGACGATATGAACCAACAAATAGATTCTTGGGAATAAAGTATTACTAGTTATGGCAAAAAGAAAAGACCTTGGAGAGTTCTCCAAGGTCTTTTTGTTAGATTTCCTATTGGCTTTTAATTCGGTTCAACAATGACTTTCACAATATTGTAACCTCCCCTTGGGTCTGTGAAACCTGCAACTCCTGCATAAGAACTTATTGGTCCTTTTCCAAATTGGACATTTTCTATTTCCATGACACGGCGAATTAGGTTATTGCTGTCCGCAGCACCAGTATTAGGTCCTGACTGAAAAGGAGCTTGATCCGGTCCGAAGCCTACTGTTTGATCCACTTCTGTTCCGGCATCATATAGATAGGACTTTTCAGTAGCACCATAACCACTCACTGGTGTTCCATCCTCATAGAATAATGGAAATCCAGAATTGTCATGCGCCAAGAACCAATCGTTACTGAATACGAACATGGTGTTGTAGCCCAATTTATATCCTTCCGGTACTTCAAGGGTAAACGTAAGGCTTCCACCTGGGCCTACGGGCATCATCTCGTTACTCATTGCAGCTGGCAACATTAAATCATTTGTGATATAATCGAATATGACAC
>JBATIN010000318.1:0-4041 GCA_049667765.1 Flavobacteriaceae bacterium | reverse complement strand
ACCCATGTCGATATCGACAATGATGGGCTTGAAGATATTTATATATGTCGGGTAGGAAACTATAATCAGATTAAAGGCAAAAACCTACTTTACATCAATAAGGGCATAAACGAAAAAGGAATACCCAGTTTCGAAGAAAAAGCGGAAGAATACGGTCTCGATTTTTCTGGGTTTTCGACCCAAGCTTCCTTTTTTGATTTCGATCTTGACGGAGACCTCGATATGTATCTGTTAAACCACTCGGTGTATCCTAACAGAACTTATGGCAAAGGGGTAAAAAGAAATGACAATGCACCCTTATCAGGCGATGTTCTCTTTGAAAATATTGAAGGCAAATTCATCGACGTGTCAGCAAAAGCTGGAATTTTTCAAGGAGAAATCGGATATGGACTTGGGTTAGGTATTAGTGATCTTAACAATGATGGCTATCCTGATATATATGTGGGCAACGATTTTTTTGAAAACGACTATCTCTATATTAACCAACGCGATGGAACGTTCAAAGATATCATATCGCAAGACATCAACAACCTAGGGCACACCAGCCATTTTTCTATGGGAAATGATTTGGCCGATATTAATAATGATGGTTTTGATGATATTATTTCGCTTGATATGTTACCCGAAGATTTAATAACCTACAAAACATCTGGCCTTGAATTCCCATACACTAATTACCAACAGTACCTCAAAAATGGCTATGCACCGCAATACATGCAAAATACATTGCATTTGAATCTAGGTAACGAAACTTTCGCCGAAATTGGAAATTTAGCAGGAATCTCGGCTACGGAATGGTCTTGGGGACCCTTGCTAGCCGATTTCAATAATGATGGATTTAAAGATATTTATATTTCCAATGGAATAAAAGGCGCCACGAACGATATGGATTTTATCAATTTTATTTCTGATGAACTCATCCAGAAAAAAATTAGAGAAGGCATGTCGGAGCAGGAAATGGAATATATTAAGTCACTACCACAAAAAAAAGTTGCCAACTACTTTTTCAGGAACCAAGGCGATTTAACCTTTGAAAATGTAACCGATACATGGTTTGTAAAGGAAGATAGTTTCAGTAACGGCTGTACCTACGCCGACCTAGATAACGACGGTGATTTAGATATCATTGTGAACAACATTGATGAAGAGGCCTTTGTTTTAGAGAACAGGACTTTGAAAGACAGCACCAATAACTTTCTGAAAATAAAATTTAAAGGCGGTGCTACCAATCTCAATGGCATTGGGTCAAAAATTATAGGGTATCATAAGAATGGCACTACCGTGCAACAGCACTTTGTAACAAAGGGCTATTTATCATCGGTACCCCAGATATTGTCAATGGGTATTGGACTTGACGCGGTAGTTGATTCACTTCAAATTATTTGGCCTGGCGGCAAATTCCAGACCTTTACCAATGTTTCCGCAAATCAGACAATTACTGCAGATATAGATAATGCTAAGGGTGATTACTTTTCACAATCCATAGAAATTTATCCAGAACTGCTATCCCCTATTGATAGTCTCATCAATTTTAGGCACCAAGAACTACCTACCGTCGAATTTGTAAGGGATCCATTAATTCCGTTCACCAATACAAATGGCGGTCCAAAAATTACGATCGGCGATATCAATGGCGATGCCCTTCAAGACTTTATTATTGGCGGTGCAAAAAAACAAGCTTCCGTATTATTTATTCAAGATAGCATGGGCAGTTTCAAAAACTCACAAAAAAACATATTTGACCAAGATTCCCAAAGTGAAGATACCTTTCAATTGATTTTCGACGCAGATGCCGATGGCGATTCCGACTTGCTTATCGTAAGTGGAGGAAATGAATTTAGAAATGGTCCACCACTAAATCCTCGATTGTATATTAACAATAATTCGGTTTTCACCAGAGATACCATTCAATTCAAAACTATTCATATAAATGCATCAAAGGCGGGTGCCATTGATTTTGATCAAGACGGAGACCTAGATGTAATTATTACCTCAGATCAAGTGCCATGGCAATTTGGGCAAACTCCGCAACAGTACATATTAGAAAATGATGGAACAGGTCGCTTTAAAGATGTCACCAATTCATGGGCAGAAGAATTTAAAAATATAGGAAATATCAAAGATTTTACATGGGCCGACGTGAACAACGATGGTACGCAAGATTTGATCGTTGTTGGCCATTGGATGCCCATTACCATCTTTCTTAAACTAAACGGTAAATTAGTGCTTCAAAGCAAGAATGGGATCGATCATAGTAATGGATGGTACAATACTGTTAAGGCGGCGGACATGGATATGGACGGCGATATTGATTTTATAGTTGGTAACTGGGGTTTGAACAGTAAATTTAACGCATCAATACAAAAGCCGATTACGTTGTACTCTTATGACTTTGATAAAAACGGCACTATTGACCCCTTGGTCACCTATTTTTATGGCATTAGCGAAACACCTTTTGCATCAAAAGATGAGCTGGTAAAACAAATGCCTTTTTTAAACAAAAACTTTTTGTCTTATCGAAATTTTGCAGAAGCGTCTATTTCAGAAATGTTCACTGCAGAGAAGATTGAAAAATCACAAAAAAAAATGGTCTATGAATTACGTAGTGGATATTACGAAAACGATGGAGATGCCAATTTTAGTTTAAAAACCTTACCCAATATTGCACAAGCTTCAACAATTAAAGATATTGCGATCGATGACTTAAATGATGACGGGTATCCAGATTTGATCATGGTTGGCAATGACCATGAGATCAGCACTCAACTGGGCAGAATGGACGCGTTGCACGGGCTAATACTTATGAATGATACCAAAGGAGGTTTTATTTGGGCAGAACACCAAAACCTGAATATTTCTGGCCAGGCAAGAAGTATAGAGAAAACACTCATAAATGATCATGAATATTTTATAATTGGGATGAATAATGACTACCCAATCGCATTAAAAAAGAACCCAAAAACAAATGCCAAAAATAAATAGACATACGCTTTGGTTTATTTTATCAATCTTTTTATTCCTAGTAATTGGTTGTGAAAAGAATGATAAAAAAGAGTCTTTGGCCGATCCAATCAAAAAAGACCCGCTTTTTGAGCTGATGGATAAAAGTGAAACGGGCATTGATTTCGCGAACATTATTGAAAACAAAGAAAATTTTAACATATTTACCTACCGTAATTTTTATAATGGAGGCGGAGTATCTGTTGGAGATATAAATAATGACGGACTTGCTGATGTATATCTTACTTCTAATTTCGGAAAAAATAAGCTGTACCTGAACAAAGGCAATTTTAAATTTGAAGACATATCGATTAGTTCCGGAGCGCAAGGCGAAAGGGCCTGGTCAACGGGTGTGGCCATGGTAGACCTCAATGCAGATGGCTTGTTGGACATTTACGTTTGCAATGCCGGAAACATTGATGGAGATAACCAAAAAAACGAATTATTCATCAACAACGGGGATTTGACCTTTTCGGAACATGCCGCAGATTTCGGACTTGACGAAAGCGGTTCTACTACCCACGCGGCCTTTTTTGATTATGACCAAGATGGTGATCTAGACGTTTATATTCTCAATAATAGCTTTATTCCCGTAAACAGTCTTAACTTTTCAAATAAAAGAGAAGTGAGGGCAAAAGATTGGAATGTACCCGATGTACTAAAAGGGGGTGGTGACAAACTACTAAGAAACGATGATGGTTTTTTTAAAGATGTTAGTGAAGAAGCAGGCATTTTCGGGAGTCTAATCGGTTTTGGGTTAGGGGTAACAATTAGCGACGTAAATGACGACCATTACCTTGACATCTATGTTTCAAACGATTTCTATGAACGTGATTATCTATATATAAATCAAAAGAACGGTACTTTTAAGGAAGATATAAAGAATCGTACTGCCCACATCAGTTTGGCCTCAATGGGTGCAGACATACAAGACCTGAACAATGACGGCCGACCCGAAATTTTTGTTACCGACATGCTTCCCGAAGATGACGAGCGCTTAAAGAACACGACAAGTTTTGAGGGGTATGATGTTTTCGAGAA
>JBATIN010000317.1:0-1943 GCA_049667765.1 Flavobacteriaceae bacterium | reverse complement strand
CCCTGAAACACCTCCCTTGAATTTATGGGGAGATCGTATGCCTTTATAACGATTTTCGATTTCTACTGCAAAACTGACACTTTCATCCATTCCGTATCGACACCATGTAGAACCAACACAGCTTTTTACGGTACGTAATGATTTTCCGTATGCTTGTCCCGTTTCAAAACCTTCTTTTATCAATTCTTCCCAGATTAAAGGGAGTTCATGCAACTTTGCCCCGAACATATCAATGCGTTGACCGCCAGTAATTTTGGTGTATAAATCATATTTTTGAGCGATTCTACCCATGGCCATCAATTGCTTTGGGGTAATTTCACCCGCCGCCACCCTAGGTACAACGGAGTAGGTGCCGTTACGTTGAATATTGGCCAGTTAACGGTCATTCGTATCTTGAATCGTATTTTGCTTGTTCGCGGTTTCATTATAAATACTGGCAAAAATGGCGGCAACAGCAGGTTTGCACACTTCGCAACCGTGACCTTTGCCCACAGTATCTAGAAGTTCGTCATAATCTTCTATAGCTCTCAATTTTACAATATCAAATAGTTCTTGACGTGAGTAATCGAAATGTTCGCAAATGCTTTCTTTTACGGTTTTACCTAAAGTCTTTAAACTTTCTTTTACTAAATCGGCCACCATAGGTTTGCAACCACCACAACCAGTGGTTGCCTTAGTTGCCTTTGCGACGGCCTTCACTGTTTCATTGCCATCTTCTAAAACCGAACAGCATACCGCTCCTTTTGTCACGGCCTCACAAGAACAGATGACAGCTGTGTCAGGTAAATCTATCGCACTACCGAAAGGAGAGCCACCTTCTCCACGTGCGCCAACAATTAATTCTTCGGCATTGTCTGGTAAGGGAATATTATTCAGGTACATCTGGTGTAGAATATTATAGTCTTCAGCATCACCGACCATGATGCCTCCTAAAAGGGTTTTACCGTCATGGCTTACATTGATTCGTTTGTATACCCCTTTGGTTTTGTTTTCATAAATAATAGAAAGTCCTTTGTCGGCAGGCATATAAGGAATACCGAAACTAGCCACATCAACTCCGATTAGTTTTAGTTTAGTTGACATGTCGATTTCTCGTTGCATGACCACTTCTTTTTCAAGTATCTGATTTACAGCTACCTCTGCCATTTCATAGCCGGGGGCAACAAGACCATAAATCATTTGATTGTATAAAGCGACTTCCCCAATCGCGTAGATGGCAGGGTCTGAGGTTTGCATTTTGTCATTTACGACAATGCCGCCACGTATGCCCATTTCTAAGTTGCAGGTTTTACCCAACTCATCCCTTGGTCTGATTCCTGCAGAAACGACTAACATATCAACTTGCAAGATATCGTCTTCGCCAAATTCCATACCTGTAATGGCACCATTGCCTAAAATACTGTTTGTGGCCTTTCCTAAATGAATGTTGATGCCAATAGATTCTAGGGTAAGTTGCAGTACATTACTACTTCGAGAATCTAATTGCCGGGGCATCAGCTTTGGGGCGTACTCTACCACATGAGGTTCAAGCCCCATATCCATAACCGCTTTGCCGGCTTCCAAACCTAATAGTCCTCCACCGAGTATGGCAGCTTTACCATCTGATTTATTACTTTTTATTTTTTCCGCATAGGCCAGCATTGCTTCTAAATCTTCAATTGTTCTGTATACAAATACGCCTTCCTTTTCTACACCATTGATAGGTGGTACAAATGGTACAGAACCTGTAGCTAAAACAAGATAATCGTATGCATATTCTCGATCGCTACCGGTCGTAACCGTTTTGCTTTTTCGATGAATATCGGTAACGCGTTCATTCACTACCAGTTCAATATTGTTTTCGGTATACCAATTCAAGGGTGCGAGCTCCAAGGCTTTGGCATCCTGGTTTTCAAAGAACTCGCTCAAATGCACGCGGTCATAGGCCGCTCGCGGTTCTTCTC
>JBATIN010000316.1:0-2281 GCA_049667765.1 Flavobacteriaceae bacterium | reverse complement strand
GTCGCGACCTTATCTTCATTATGCTCCACCAATAAAATATCGGTTTCAAAGTCCTTACATTTCATGAAATTGAAAAAATACTCTCTTGTAAAATAATAGTCTTGGCTTGCTGAAAGCCGGTCCATGTTCTCATAATAGATATCTATGAAAGTGTTGATGTCATTTTCACTTTCCGCCTTTCTTACCGTACATAATTTTCGACACTTATTTGTCCGGTTTTTGGTGCTTTTGCTATATTGGGTCCGTTGCGAAGCTAGATCTAAACGGAGGTCGATATTAACTACTTTGCCTAAGGCAGGGGTAGTGCCCAGTTTATTTAAAAAGGTTGTCTGCCCTATGATGTAAGGGTGCAGCCTAGAAAATACGCTCACAATCTTTAATTCTTGGAGCAGGCCAGTAAAAGCGTCGTAGAAAGGTACTGGATCGATAGCCTCACTATAATTTGAGAAAATTGGCCCTGCATACCCATAAACCGACGTAAGATCAAAGAAAGGTGAGTTTGCAATAGGCCTTAGTAAAAAGGGAATAGCTACGGAAAAGTTTTGCCCCATAAAATGTACTAGTATGGGTTTTTCATCAACTTTTTTTGAAATCATGTGATAGTCATAGGTATGATAAAAATCGTAGTGATCGAATGTTAAAAGGGTTTCTTTCCATTTTTGGCTCTCTTCGATTATTGATATCATGCAGTACGTACTATTTAGTTATAATTAGTGGTTGCCCGTGAACATTTCCATGGTTACTTCTTCACTCGCAGAAATCCCCTCTGATTTAAATACTTTTAATACGGTTTTCCACAAAATTTTTAGGTCGAACCAGAAATTCTGGTTTTCAACATACCAGACATCAAAGCGGAATTTTTCATCCCAGCTTATGGCATTCCTACCGTTGACCTGTGCCCACCCTGTAATGCCCGGTTTTACAAGATGTCGCTTTGCTTGTTCTTCATTATAAAGGGGTAAGTAGGCGACGAGTAGTGGTCGTGGCCCGACTATTGACATGTCACCTTTTAACACATTGATCAATTGCGGAATTTCGTCTAATGAGCTGTTGCGTATGAACTGTCCAATTTTTGTCGTTCTTTGGTGGTCCGATAAAAGGTTGCCCTGGGCATCCTTTTTGTCGTTCATCGTCTTGAATTTCAATATTTTGAAAATCCGACCGTTTTTACCTGGCCTGGATTGAACAAAAAAAGGCTTTCCGTTATTGGAAATGAACAAAATAACCGTAACAGTTATAAATATTGGGGAAAGTATTGTAATCCCCAACAGTGAAACTATTAAATCGGCAAGTGGTTTAAACAGCTTTCTGTACATATTCCGCAAGCTTAATAGTTTTTGATAATGTCATATACAGCTAAGGTTTGCTCGGTCATAACCGGAATGGTATACTCCTTCAGGGCTTTTGCTTTGGCCCGTTCGGCCAGTTGGGCTATCATTGGGCGATCGGCCACCAAATTTTCAAGGGTACGGGTCAATTCTTCGGTATTTTCATTTTCGAAAAGCAAGCCTGTTGTGCCATGGTCGATCTGTTCATAAGCCCCTTCGGTGTTGCTTCTTACCGGGCAGCAACCGCTCATCATGGCCTCTAGGGTAACCAAAGGAAAAGATTCCATTCTTGAGGGCAGTACAAAAATATCAAAAATATCGTAGAGCGGTTTAGGATCCTCAAAAGGGACCAAGGTCATGATATGGCCAATGCCGGCCTCTTTGATCATCCCTTTTAACCATAGTTGCTCTTCACTGCCTTCTACACCACCCAAAAAGATAAAATGGATTTTCTTTTTCGTTTCTTCCGATAGCCCATTCAACGCCGCTACCAAGAGGTCAGTCCCTTTACGAAGTGAAATACTGCCCGCATAACCGAGAATTAATTTTTCATCCGAAATACCAAATCGTTTGCGAAGTGCTGATTTTTGTTCATCGGAAATGGGTTTCCCATATCTATCGGAGACCCCGTGGTGTATTAAACTAATGTCGGACTCCTTCATGCCGAAAACCCTTTTACTGAACTCATACGACTCATTACTTATTGCGATCAAATGGTCGGGATTCTTGAACTTAAAGTTTCTTTTTAGATATAGTATATGTATGGTGGTCGTAAACTTTTTTCGCATCAACCAAGGGATGAATGTCATATAAGGTGATTGACAATGTATGACCTGAGGGTTGAACTGCTTTAGATAGCCAATGACTTTAAAAAGGGATTTTACCGATTGTAATGCCTTTACGGGGGCAATACCTTTCGGAGTTTTAAACTCTTTGATTGCGATGCCCAGATC
>JBATIN010000315.1:0-2202 GCA_049667765.1 Flavobacteriaceae bacterium | reverse complement strand
CGGAAAGACATTATCAAGAATTCACAAAGAAAACCTACCCGCTTCCCGACACCTTTTTCGATGATTATAAGACACGCGGTGAAGCCGCAAGAACGGCAGAAATGGGAATATTCAAAGACATGCTCTTTCGGTACGACCTTAAAGTCCCGAAAGAAATTCTTGATGAATTGGGCATTGAAGAACGACTTGGTGCCGGTGGTGTAAATCAATTGAACGAAACGCAAAAAGCGGTTTGGGATGCAACGTACAATCCTATTGCAACAAAATTCTTGGCCGAGTATAAAAGCATGAACGATTCGGTTTTGGCCATTTGGAAATATCAGCGCTACATGCAAGATTATTTGGGCACTATAGCTGCCGTTGACGAAAACGTAGGTCGTTTGCTTGACTATTTAGAGGCCAAAGATTTAGGCAAAAATACGCTGGTGGTCTATACTTCTGACCAAGGTTTCTATTTAGGCGAACACGGCTGGTTCGATAAGCGATTTATGTATCAAGAGTCGTTTAAAACTCCACTTTTGATAAAATGGCCCAATGTGATCACCCCGGGCACCACTGAAGATGAAATGGTACAGAACCTCGATTTCGCACAAACTTTTCTGGAAGCAGCGGGCATCGCCCCACCGCCGGATATGCAGGGCGAAAGCTTATTGCCCATTTTAGAAGGAAAAAAGGAAAAATGGAACCGCGATGCCGTATACTATCACTATTACGAGTACCCAGGGGAACATACCGTAAAAAGGCATTATGGCATTGCTACCAAAGAATTTAAACTCATCCATTTTTATTACGATGTGGACGAATGGGAATTGTACGACCTAAAAAAAGACCCTCAAGAAATCAATAATGTTTATGGAGTTTCCCAGTATTCGGATCAGGTAAAGGAGTTGAAAAGCAAACTGGAAGCCCTGAGATCAAAATACCAAGATTCAGATTCATTGAGCGCTCGCTATATTCAGATTTACAAGGATAATGGGTGGATCGATTAACTTCGAGAATTTAATTGGATAATAAAGGACCTCCTTTTACTTAAGGTCACTTTTCTTGTAAAAACCATTGTTCTTCACCGTATAGGCATCTTGTAGCACTTCAATCAAAACCGTATCATCGATCGCTTCAAGACTCGTATACCGTAACGATTTTACCACCTTTCTATTTTCAACTACCATTTTATCCAAATGTTGGGTCAAATGGGCCGAATTCCAAAAACCAATATCTACGAAACCTTTTTTTAGGGAAACATTCAAATAACAAATAGGAGATTTTCCATAATAATAACACGGTAATCGCCATTTATACTTTAAATCCACATTTTGAATAGTTGATTCAATAACTACTTGTAAATGCAATAATATGCTCCGAAAAGGTTCAGGCTGATTTAGAATATAGTTTTCTGCTGGGTTCATTTCAGATTAAAAATACCATTTCTTCTTTAAAACTTAGCATTCTTTTGTATTTTCCAGAAGTAATATCCGAAACATTATAAATCCAATTCACAATGAGAAAAGTAGCATCCCTATTTATCCTGATTCTAAGTTTTCATTTTATCAACGCCCAACATTCACACCAAAGCGAGCACGCACTCAACTACCCCAACATTGACGGCTACGTTACTTTAAAAACAGACCTTCATATTCACACCGTTTTTTCCGATGGTAATGTTTGGCCAACCATTAGGGTACAGGAAGCCCTACGTGAAAATCTCGATGCCATTTCACTGACCGAACATTTAGAATACCAACCTCATCTTGATGATATACCACATCCCGACCGCAACCGATCATACGAGCTGGCCATGAAAGAGGCGGAAGAACACGATCTGCTCATTGTACATGGATCCGAGATTACCCGCTCAGCCCCTATGGGGCATAACAATGCGGTTTTTATTTCAGATGCTAATAAGTTGCTCGTAGATAAAGCTGAAACTTCTTTCGCGGAAGCTAAAAAACAAAATGCCTTTGCTTTCTGGAACCATCCTGCTTGGCATGCACAAAACCCACAAGGGAATCCGATTTTAAGCGATTTTCAAAAAGAACGCATTAAAAAAGGAGAACTGCACGGCATAGAAGTCATCAATTCGGTGGACTATGCCGAAGAATCGCTTGCACTGGCCCTTGAACAAAACCTGACCATTATGGGTACCAGCGATATTCACGGTCTCATTGATTGGGACTATACGGAAAAAGGTCACGATCGACCTTT
>JBATIN010000314.1:0-1641 GCA_049667765.1 Flavobacteriaceae bacterium | reverse complement strand
GGTTGTTTGTTAGATTAATCCAGCTGATATTGAAAATTATCAAACGAAATCGTTAGAGGTACCCTTAGTCATTGAAATATAGCGGGCAACTTTTCTATTATTCGATTTTGTTTAGTAATTTCGCTAGCTTAAAATTTTTGATGGCTTCAGCAATAAAAAAGATTGGTGTTTTTACTTCAGGAGGGGATTCTCCTGGTATGAATGCCGCTATTCGTTCGGTGGTGCGCACCTGCGCCTACATGAAAGTAGATTGTGTGGGTATCTTTAGAGGGTACCAAGGAATGATCGAGGGCGACTTCAAGCCAATGGATGCTCGAAGCGTAAATAACATCATTAATAAAGGAGGTACTATTTTAAAGTCGGCCAGATGCGATGATTTTCGCACAGCAGATGGAAGAAAAAAAGCCTACGAGCAACTAAAGGCCGAAGGAATTGATGCGTTTGTGGTTATCGGTGGTGACGGTAGTTTTACCGGGGCGATGATTTTTAATCAAGAATTCGGTTTTCCAGTAATGGGCATACCCGGAACCATTGATAACGATATTTTCGGTACCTCGTCTACCTTGGGTTTTGATACTGCCTTGAACACAGTGGTAGAGTGTATCGATAAAATAAGGGATACAGCCAGTTCACATAATCGTTTGTTCTTCGTTGAGGTGATGGGCCGCGATGTGGGCCATATTGCATTGAACGCTGGTGTTGGCGCCGGTGCCGAAGAAATTTTGATTCCCGAGGAAAACAGAGGTTTAGACCGTCTATTGGAATCGCTGAAGCGAAGCAAACTTTCAGGTAAATCATCAAGTATCGTAATCGTGGCGGAAGGGGACAAATCAGGTAAGAATGTTTTTGAGCTGAAAGAGTATGTAGAAGAGCATTTGCCGATTTATGATGTACGCGTTTCGGTTTTGGGGCATATGCAAAGAGGCGGCGCGCCTTCGTGTTATGACAGGGTCTTGGCCAGTAGAATGGGCGTAAAGGCCGTTGAAGCACTTTTAGAAGGTAAAACCAACCTCATGGTAGGCGTGCGCGATAACAAAATGGTCTTGACCCCCATTAACAAGGCTATAAAAGGACAATCAAAAATGGATAAGGAGCTCATTCGAGTTTCCGAGATCATGACAACATAATATTTTAACATTTAATAAAAAGTAGCACAATGTCAAACTTAAAAATAGGAATAAACGGATTTGGAAGGATAGGACGATTGGTTTTTAGAACAACCGTTAAACGTGGTGACGTTGATGTCGTCGCCATAAATGATTTGTTGGATGTTGAGCATCTGGCATACCTTCTAAAATATGATTCGGTACACGGAAAGTTTGATGGTACAGTAGATGTAAAAGACGGCCATTTGATCGTGAATGGAAAAAAAGTTCGTATTACAGCAGAAAGAGACCCTAAAAACATAAAATGGGATGCCGTTGGCGCTGAAATCGTCGCTGAATGTACCGGTATTTTCACCACCCTTGAAACCGCCCAGTATCATATTGATGGAGGGGCCAAAAAAGTCGTCATCTCGGCTCCTTCAAAGGATGCCCCAATGTTTGTAATGGGGGTAAATCATAAAAGTGTAAAAGCAAGTGACACTATAGTTTCGAACGCCTCTTGTACTACCAATTGTTTAGCGCCAATGGCTAAGGT
>JBATIN010000313.1:0-7540 GCA_049667765.1 Flavobacteriaceae bacterium | reverse complement strand
CCCTTCAACAAGGTCAATGGTTTTTTCGGCATGATAAATTCGGCTACCTGCGATGCAGCTACATCGCTACGTTGATATTTTACCAACTTGTGAGCGTCTGTGGCCACGAAGGTCAGGTTCTCTGGGGAAAATTGAAAAAATACGCCGCTCATTACAGGCCGAAGATCATCGTTGCCCGCCGCAAAAATGGTTTTATTGATCGCTGTGGCCAAAATATCCGCCAAAAGGGTGGTGGAACTGGGGTTGGCAAGTTCAACAGCCTTGGGGAACTCGGCCCCATCGGCATAGGCCAAGGCATATTTTCCGTGATTGCTACTAATTTCAACAGTGTTGTTGTCTTCTACGACAAAAGTCAAGGGCTGCTCGGGAAAAGTCTTTAAGGTCTCCAGCAACAAGCGTGCAGGTACTGCGATAACACCTTCGTTTTTAGAATCTACCTTCAGTACCGAGCTCATGGTAGTCTCAAGATCCGAAGCCGAAACCGTTAAAGTGTCTTTCTTTAGATCAAATAGAAAGTTATCTAGTATTGGCAGGGTGTTGCTGTTATTGATAACCCCGCCCAAAACCTGTAGTTGTTTTAATAAATATGTACTTGAAACAATAAACTTCATGCGTTATTCAATTTTCAATTTTTGTTATAAAGCATTCTATATGCCTTTAAAATCCACGTAAATTCAGAAATTTCGAATTCAAACAAAGATATTTGAATTGACCATTTTACCGAAACAAACTTATTAACACTTACTTGCCGTATTTACGCTTTCTAAATTGATGGAAACCCCATCCGAAAAGTAGGGTAAGTAGTACTGGTAGCGCTATGTTCACGAGTTGCCATTTGGTACGTTGGGCCGATATTTTGGCCGTATCTAAAAATGGGATCACTACTTTTTTATTCCGAATGTTTATAAGTCCCGTGTCATCCAACATATAATTGAACGCATTTATCAAAAACTCTTTGTTGCCATAGTAATTGTTTGTCCATTTATCATAGCCAAGCTCTAAAGGTCTACCATTTTTCAATTGGTTCTTGATGACATCTCCATCGGCAACGATCAACATGTTGTTCTCGCTACCGTTGTTCAGTATATTATCCAGTTGAATCGGTTTTACACGACTGGCATATGCCGAATTGAAATTGCCTTCTATCAAAACCGCCAGTGGCTGGTTGCCATGGGTGAATTCTTCCTTGTCAGGCGCATTGTTAATGAGGTCTAAGCTTACCGATCTCGGAGTGTTATCTATTTTTGAGAGGGGCGAACTTTGCAATAGAACGGTTTTTTTATACCCATTGGGCAAGGTATCTATGTTGTTGGCAAATTGCAATCGCAAAGCTTCTATATTGGTGTTGATCGCATGATTGTTCTTGGAAAAGACCATAGGATGGTACAACCAGGGTACCGGTTCATATTGTGAGGCGTTACCGTCACCCGTGGCGAGAACGATTTGCGTAAAGT
This sequence comes from Flavobacteriaceae bacterium, assembly GCA_049667765.1. Lineage (GTDB taxonomy): Bacteria > Bacteroidota > Bacteroidia > Flavobacteriales > Flavobacteriaceae > JBATIN01. Next base: position 6,086 of record JBATIN010000313.1, on the reverse strand, counting down.
ACATATCGTTTACCAACACCGGATTGATCCTTGCGCCATAGCTAAAGAAAAGATCGTTTAAATTCAGGTCTCTAGGTATGGCCATGGCAGCCCCACTTTCGTTAAAAAGGCTATCAAGCTCAATATTTACCTGGTCAATCAACCATACCGATTTGCCTCCCCCGACAATATATTGGTCCATGATGAATTTTTCGGCATCGGTAAAGGCCTGGGTGGGTTTGGCGATTAGGGCGAGGTCATAACCTTTTAACTGGTTCAGGGTGCCTTGTGGGTTTGTTTCTACAGAATCTAAGGTTATGGCCCCGATATTATAGTACTCTCGAATACTGGTCAAAAAATCGGCCAAAAAGATATCGTCCAATTCCCCATTGCCTTTAATTACTGCAATACGTTTTTTTTCTTTTAGACTGATTTTTGCAAAGGCATCGGCAAATGCATATTCCAGATGCTGAACCGAGTTGTTCACCCGTTCTTCGGTAGAAGCCCCTAATTTGTTCTTTAAAAGGGGCACTTTAACCGTGGTATTGTTATAGTTGACCATCGCCCAAGGAAAAACGATTTCTTGAGAGACCTTACTCTCGTCCTCAACGGTTATACGTGTGGGGGTCAAGCCTAACGCCTGTAATTCTGTAATGGTACCATCAATGCTCTCTACATTAGAAAGGGGATCGACAAAACTGAATTTTATATTCTTATTTTTCGATGCAAATGCTTCTAAGATCGACCCGGTCTCCGCCTTTAATTTTATGAATTCGGCGGGAAGACTACCGTCTAAAAGTACATCGATGATCACAGGGTTCTCGAAGCCTTTTACCACATTGAGTGCTGGTTCTGATAAGGTGTACCGCTGATCCTCGGTTAAATCCACACGTCCATGAAGAAAACTGGCCAGTAGGTTGACGAGAATCAAAAGGACAATCGCCAGAATGATTTTAGCGGGCTTTTTCGTCATTATCGATCGGTATATTTAAGCTGAAGCACGGTGCAGAAAAGAAAAAAGACTGTAAGGCTAACGAAATAGATTAAATCGCGTGAATCTAGCACCCCTCTCGCAAGGGCTTCGGCGCGCGATTTCATTCCCAAACTTGCCATAAAAGCTGCGCTATCGCCATCTGCGAAAAGTGTAGATAGCGCCTCAAACCCGTAGTAGGCCGAAAAGCAGATCGCAATACCCAAAATGAAGGCAACGATTTGATTATCGGACAAGGTCGATGCGAAGAGCCCCATGGCGATGTAGCTGCCAATTAAAAAAAGGAGTCCGAAGTACGAGCCCATGACCTGGCCAAGATCCAGATTGCCAATAGTTGTACCTAGTTGCACCAGGGTATAGACATATAACAGGGTAGGAAGCAGGGCAATAAAGGCCAAGGTAAACGTGCCTAAGAACTTCCCCATGACGGTGGGCCAAATGCCTATTGGTTTAATGAACAATAATTCTAGCGTGCCTAATTTTTTCTCCTCCGAAAAGCTTCTCATGGTAATGGCCGGAATCAATAAAAGAAACATCCAAGGGGCTAGAAAAAAGAAGTTGCCCAAATCAGCGAACCCGTAATCGAAAATGTTGAAGGCGCCTTTGAACACCCACAGAAACAACCCGTTCAACACCAAAAAGAGCACAACGACCATATAGCCAATGGGCGATGTAAAAAAAGACTGTATTTCTCGTTTAAAAATGGCAAACATATGCTGCTATACTAACTTGGTAATTTTAATCTGAATTTTCAAATCGTGTACCTAGTGATGAAATCTGATTTATTTGCCAAAACTAGCAATATTTTCGTTTTTAAAAAGCAGTCTTCACCGCTTGGTACCACATTTATAAAAAATTGATGGTAATGGTGTCCCTAAAATCCAGTCCCAATAGGGTAGAGGCTCCACCAACGGTATTCAGGTCACTTTTGTAAATGGCCAACTCGATGTAATCAGATGAATTGAAAAGTGCCATCACATCGCCAGCTCCCCTGCGCTTGTTTTTTTCCAGGTCAAAATTTATGATGTCACTATACGTGTTGTGAATTTGGGTTATTTTGGTCGTTCTAGCGCTAATTTCAAAGGCTCTCCCTGACCGGTGTGCATCAAAGAATTTTTTATGAATGTTGGTGACAATATTGCCGTAATTATCGATATAGATAACACTGCCAATTATTTTATTGCCATTATCGGTTACGGTCGGTGAAAAGCCTCTAAGGTCTTTTAATTCGGTAAAAGGCTTGCCAACGACTTCCAAGGTTCCCCCACGTGCAATATGGCATGCCACCTGAACGAACACATCCATTACTGGAAATGAACCATGGATCGGATTGGGAATATTGATCTTAACCACTTTTTCGGGATTGATCTCAGAGGTTATCAACCCTATTACCCCATTGTTCGCACTAATAAAGTAATGCCCGTCTACGAACACGGCAATATGTTCGTTTTCGGGGGTTGGTTCTGAATCGACCCCCACAATATGTACCGTACCTTTTGGAAAATGCGTGTAGGCATTCTCAAGAATATAGGCACATTCTTGAATATTGAACGGGCTAATGTCGTGTGAAATATCAACAATATTGGCATCTGATAATTCTTTATAAATGCTCCCTTTTAGTGCACCTACAAAGTGATCTTTAAGCCCAAAATCGGTAGTTAAGGTGATGATTGCCATACAGCAATGTTGATATGTTTTTGGTTCGGAAAGTTTATTTTTTAACTAGATTTGTAATACAAAATTAGAATAAAAAAACAGCCTTCCGAAATTTATCTTTGGGCTTAATCTTTTAAACACCAATATTCTTTGAACGAAATAGTACTAGAGCTCACCGAGATCAGTCCGAGAGATTTTTTCGGCCAACAAAACGAAAACATCGATCTTCTTAAAAAATATTTCCCCAAACTTAAGATCGTGGCGCGCGGCAGTAAGATAAAGGCCTATGGTGACGAAGAGCTATTGGAAGAATTTGAAAGGCGTTTTGATATGCTCGCCGATCACTTTGCCAAATACAATAAGCTTGATGAAAACACCATTGAAAGGGTGTTGACCAGCAACGTATCTTCTGACTACGAATCCCCTATGAATAGTGGTGAAACGTTAGTGCATGGTGTTAACGGTAAGCTGATCAAGCCCCAAACCCTCAATCAGAAAAAATTGGTCGAAGCGGCCAAAAAAAACGATATGGTCTTTGCCATAGGGCCCGCTGGTACCGGAAAGACCTATACGGGAGTGGCATTGGCCGTAAAAGCGTTAAAAGAGAAACAAGTAAAGCGAATCATATTAACTAGGCCGGCCGTGGAGGCAGGTGAAAATCTAGGCTTTTTACCAGGGGACCTAAAAGAGAAATTAGACCCCTATATGCAGCCTCTGTACGATGCCTTGCGGGATATGATACCGGGTGAAAAATTGACCCATCTTATTGAGAACGGTACCATTCAAATCGCGCCTTTGGCCTTTATGAGGGGGCGTACTTTAGACCATGCCTTTGTGATTTTAGACGAAGCCCAGAATACCACCCATGCGCAAATGAAAATGTTTTTGACCCGAATGGGCAAGAGTGCCAAATTCTTAATCACCGGCGACCCAGGGCAGATCGATCTTCCGAGAAGGATCATATCTGGTCTCAAGGAAGCCCTTCTCGTGTTAAAGGATATTGAAGGCATTGAAATCATATATTTGGACGATAAAGACGTAATCCGACATAAATTGGTCAAAAAAGTCATTGATGCCTATAAAAACATTGAACATCAGAATTAATTAGCCTCATGAACAAGACAATTACAGCGAGCAACTTTGAATTTCCGGGGCAAAAAAGTGTATATAAAGGAAAAGTCAGGGAAGTATATGCTTTAGAAAACGACCTGTTAGTCATGATCGCCACCGACCGACTTTCCGCTTTTGATGTGGTCATGCCAAAAGGCATTCCATATAAAGGGCAGATCTTGAATCAAATTGCGACCAAAATGATGGCGGCCACCCAAGATATCGTTCCGAATTGGTTATTGGCGACCCCAGACCCTAATGTGGCCGTAGGCCATGCCTGCGAGCCCTTTAAGGTAGAAATGGTGATACGTGGCTATATGTCGGGCCATGCCGCTAGGGAATATAAGGCAGGTAAACGTAGCATCTGTGGGGTACCTATGCCCGAAGGATTAAAGGAAAACGATAAGTTTACAGAGCCGATAATCACACCTGCAACTAAAGCTGAAAAAGGAGATCATGATGAGGACATTTCCAAAGAAAATATTCTAAAAAGAGGAATCGTAAGCCTTGTAGATTATGAAGTTTTGGAGAAGTACACCCGTGCACTTTTTCAAAGAGGGACGGAGATTGCCGCGGAAAGAGGACTAATTTTAGTAGATACTAAGTACGAATTCGGGAAGACCAAAAATGGAAAGATCGTTTTAATAGACGAGATACACACACCCGATTCGTCTAGATACTTTTATGCCAATGGCTACCAAGAGCGTCAAAATAGGGGTGAAGCCCAAAAACAGTTGTCAAAAGAATTTGTGCGCCAATGGTTGATTGCCAATGGCTTTCAAGGTCTCACAGGGCAGACCGTTCCTATAATGACCGATGACTATGTTGAAACCGTTTCGGAACGCTACATAGAACTCTATGAAAATATTATGGGAGAACCTTTTGTTAAGGCCGATATCACGAATATTGACGAACGTATTTTCAACAATGTTATGCGGTATTTGAACCTAGTACCTTAGTGTGTTCTAAATGTTGACAGCCTTAGTAATCGTCTACCTACTTTTCACTATTGCCGTCGGATTCTATAGTGCGAGGCGGATCAAGCGCACTGAAGACTTTACCTTGGCAGGCAAAAGTTTATCTGCTGTGGTAGTCGGTATTACCATATTCGCAACATGGTTTGGGCCCGAGCTTATTATGGGGGTGCCAACTTTATTCATTGAAGAAGGCGTTCAAGGTATTATAACGGATCAATTTGGCAACTTTCTATGCCTGGTCTTGATAGGGACTTTTTATGCCCGACAATTATATCGACTCAATATTACCACGATCAATGATTTTTTTAAACTTCGCTATAGTCATGGTTTAGAAACTTTTACCGCACTCTTAAATGTTTTTGCCTATTTCTCATGGATCGCGGCCCAATTTTTAGCCTTATCGTTTCTGTTTAATTTATTGTTCGGCACGTCTACTTTGGTGGGAATCATGCTTAGTGCTGTAATTGTACTTACCTATACCTACGTCGGCGGAATGTGGGCCGTATCCATTACCGATGTTTTTCAATCCGTCATTATTGTCATCGGTTTGGTAGTGCTCGGTGATGTTTTGTTGGAGGAAGCAGGAGGGTTTAAAACAGTAGCTTTCAATGTACCCGATGGGTTTTACAACATTTTGCCTGAAAATGATTTTTATTCTTGGACCGATTATATTACTAAATGGATGTATTTAGGCGTTGGGGCACTTCCGTCACAAGAAATATTTCAACGTATCTTATCGGCCCGGTCCTCCCGTAGTGCTAGACAAGGCACCTATATCAGTGCAGGGCTTCTTTTCGTTGTTGGAAGTATTCCCTTGTTCATCGGGCTAGCGGCCAGTCAGTTGCATCCCGATTTAATGGATATCAATGATGGCCAAAGCATAATTCCAACCCTGGTCAATAAGTACATGAGCGAACCTATTAAGATTTTGTTTTTCGGGGCATTGATAAGCGCCATTTTAAGTACCTCAAGTGGTGCCATGTTGTCTCCCGCCACCGTCATCAGCGAAAATATAATACGCCCCAACCTAAAGAGCATGAATGACAAACGCCTTTTATATTACACCAGGCTTTCCGTGGTTTTGGTTGCATTTATTTCTTGCATTTGGGCATCCTTTAATACAAGTATCCACGGTTTGGTGGTAACTTCGATATTAACTCCGTTTGTCTGTATGGTGGTGCCCTTCACCCTAGGCCTTTATTGGAAAAGAATCTCGGTAATAGGGGTATGGTGGGGAATGATTACAGGGTTGATTACTTGGGGAATCGCTACTGTACTGTCTTCTAAGATAGAACCTATGTTATTAGGCTTCTTGGTCAATTTAGTCGTAACGGTGATTGTAAGTCTGCTGAAACCCGATGATAGTTATACCG
>JBATIN010000312.1:0-3075 GCA_049667765.1 Flavobacteriaceae bacterium | reverse complement strand
GTCATAAGAATAGATCAGCTCGTTTGATACTGTTGTACCGTCTCTTTTCGTAATAGTATAACACGCTTTGACCCTTTTGGGCTCGACAATGATCTTATGGACCGATAATTTCGAAAAAACGACCAATGACCGAATCGATGTCATTTTACCTGCTCTTTTAAAATTGTAATTAGTTTATCGGCTCCGAAGCGTAACACATCAAAAGCCGGGAGCTTGGTTTCTAATGAAATAGTTGTACAGGCTTTACTAATTTCTTCGTCATCTTTCATATCTTCATGGTTGACGGTTACCGCAATTACTTTTTTGCCCGAAATCACCTCAACGGCATTGATCTGTTCTTTTAAGGAATGCAGCTTATAGCCCGGAAACCCATCATATTCGATGCGTTTCGGTGCATGTTGCATGATTACGAAATCGGGTCGGCCCGCCGCCAAAATTTCAAATCCACCAGGATAAGCTGGATTCATTAAGCTGCCCTGTCCTTCTATAATGATTACGTCGGGATCTTCGTTCTGATAGGCGCTCACCACGGCATGTTCAATTTCACCCGAAACAAAATCATTGATACAACTATCCATGACCATGCTATATTTGGCACCTTGCATCCAGGCGGTTTGGCCTGTACCGATCATTTCGGCCTTGAGGCCCGCTTTTCTAAAGGCATGTACCAGAATCCAAGCCGTTGTGCGTTTACCAAGTGCTGAATCGGTACCGAGTACGGCCAATTTTAAACAGTCGACCTTTTCGATTTCCCCAGAAAAGAAATGGAGCTGGTCTCGATCAGGGGTTTTGCGTACATCGCGAATGCGACTTCCGCTTTCCTTGGCCATTTGCACCAGTTCAGGGTCATTCGTTAAAAAGTCATGTAACCCACTATCTACGTTCCAGCCTTTTCGAATGGCTTTTTTAATGGTACCCTTAGTTTCCAATGGAAGTCTACCCCCATCGGGGGCTAGGCCAATGACTAAAGAGCTTGGCAAGTTTCCTGATTTAGAAAGTTCAGTGACAGCATGTTCGAAATCACTAAAAACAGGAATACTATTGGGTTTTCCGTCTAAAACTTCTCCTGCATCCTTTCCGGCGTACTTTGCATCAAGAACCCCTACAATTTCGTAGCGTTCCGTAAATCTTACGAGGCCATGTGCGGTCTTTCCATTTGGGGTATTAAAGGCACCTTCACAGTATACAAGGGCTTTACCATCAATTGTTTTTTTCATGTTTTTACTATATAGTTATTGACTAAGGGCAATGTGGCTAATTTTTTGCGGTCAGCACTGCAACAAAACGCCCAGGCTCAAAATTGTGTTTTTCGTCCATTTCTAAAAGGGCAATTAGACCGGCCGTGGCGGCGGGCAAAATTCTATAACCTTCCTTTTTCATTAACAAAGTGGTCATTACCTTCATTTTTTTATCGCTGATGTTAAAAGCTTCGCCTTCAGATTCACGTAGGGCGTACAAGGCCTCGTCACCATCGAAACTATGCCAGTTGATCAAGGGTTCATTGTATTTGGTTTCTTTGATGGTATCAGGATTCAAATCTTTGCAATACTCCAATCCCAATAAAAAAGATTGCACTATGGGGTTCTTGCGCGTAGACGATGCGGCAATCATCTTAGGGATCCGTGAAGTCTTGCCTCTTTTGTAAAGGCTTACAAAACCTCTATAAATTCCAGCAAAAAGGGTTCCGTTAGACACGGGGACGGCGCAGTACGTTGGAGCGTCGCCTAAATCTTCGAATATCTCGTTGGCGATCTGGGAGTAGGCCGTAATCTGTAAAGGCGTGTTCGACCCGCCCGGATTGGCATCGTACCAATCATGTTCCACTGCCATCTTACTACTCTGAACAACAACATCTTCGTAGCTTCCAGGTAAACGAATGATTTCAGAACCCAATTCTTCCATTTCCAATATCCGATCCGTATGATAACATTCGGGTATATAGATTTTACATTGAATGCCAGCAAGGTTGGCGGCCAAGGCCACAGCCACGCCATAGTTGCCGCAGGTGGCCAATGATACTACCTCATACTCCCTCCGCAAAGCATCATATACCTGTGCAAAAGCAATACGGTCTTTTTGGGTGCCGGTAGGGTTATCTCCTTCATATTTAATATATAGTTGCCGTATGCCGTACTCCCTTTCCATGGTTTTGGCCCTGCTCAGGCCGGTATCGCCAACTTCTAGATTGATGATGTCTTCATACGATTCAAGTCGATCTACTAATGATTTAGAAGTATCCTTGACAAAAACACTCAACTCTTTAGCCTCTTCCGACACCTTGTTTTCGGCGGTTTTTACTCCATCTTTTAAATTCATATTACCTTTAGCTAGTCGTTTTAAGAAGATACTGCAAATTCTTTATCAAAAGTAATATTAAGTAAGAAAAACCAAGAAGGTTTAAAGACTAAATCGTTAGAAAGGCAATTCCGTGCATAACCTTGCCCGATAAGACCTTGGAAGGAAACTATGTTACCTTTAAACACAAAGGGTATTCAAGGCATTTGAGGCAGCGGAATCACTACTTAATAGGAATACCCATTATTCATTTATCCGTAGTAGGCAAAAACAAATCCGAATAAATCATTGGAGACTTGTCGCTAAAACGTGCCATGGAGCTCAACAGCCAAATCATGGAACGGACAAAGCGTCCCTCGGGAATCAAAAAGCAAAAGAAATCTATAAGATTCGATTTTATTCTAGAGGAAGACAAAAAATTAAACGTATATTTTCCGGCCAATAAAATGAAATACTTCATTTGCGAAGCCAAACGCGGCCCATAAGATTTAAAACACGATTGAACACAGTAGATACTGCAAGTTCGCACAAATCGTATACGAAAAAATTGCGGGCAAAAGCCTTGATTAAGGCCTAAAAAGACCGAATCAGCACCAAATAATTCAGCTATGTAACGCGTAGCAGGAATAAAAAAAACATGAAACAACATTACGTATGAAATTAGTTGTCCTATCGCAGAACCCAGATCTTTATTCTACCCAACGCCTAATGGAAGCCGGTCGTGAAAAGGGTCATGAAATGCAAATAATTGACCATTCTAAATGCGACCTATTAATCGAA
>JBATIN010000311.1:0-3317 GCA_049667765.1 Flavobacteriaceae bacterium | reverse complement strand
ATTCTATAGTATATTCTTCGGGCAGCTTTGGTACATCGGGTATGTACTTAAGGTTATATCCCCCTTTCATTTCAAACCACTTGTTCGCACTATCACCCACGTTTACCACTTCGCCAGTTCCATTAGTGTTCCATTTACTCGGGAAATCACCAATAAAATCGTTTGAAAAATCATCGAAGAATAGGGGCCGGTCGCCAGGTACAAAGTCGAATTTGCTATATATAGCTATTGACTTATTTTCTGGCTTTTCAGAATCTGGTGAAGTGCTAGGGGAGCCTTGTACACCTCCTTGTTTGGAAGATTTCGTTTCCGGTTCATTAGGAATTTCCTTTTCCGGACCAGGACGTTTGGTTTCCTCTTTTTTCCCCGGTTCAAGTATACTGTCCAATACTTGATCAGTTTTTTCCGTCGTTTCTTTTTCTACCCTGCGTTCAACAGCACGTTCGGCAGCATTTTCTGCCCTTTTGCCAAGTTTTTTAAGGAGTTGCCCATTGACGTTCGTCATAGCTAGGATAAAAAGAAATGGAATACTTGTTCTTATTATTCTGCTTAAGGTTTTCATGTTCAGTATTTTAAATAGGTGTTTTAAAGTTATTAAATTCGAAGTAATGTAAGTCGAAAAATAAAACTCGAATAACCAAATGTTTCACTTTAATATACGTAAAGTAAAAAGGTTAACACAGCTATAAAAAAGAAAATTACAGTTGGTAGGTATCGGTGTATGTTCGGATGAAAAAGCTGTATAAACGGAAACGGGCCAAAGCCATTAAAAGGTGTAAATTATAATAGAATTGTTTTCTTCCTTTACCACAATTGCCATTTTTTTGTTTTTGTTAAAATCATTTAGATCGATGAGCGATGTGCCAAAAACAGGAAAATTAGGTATCGGTTTGGCTTGGCTATCATATAAGTACACTTTTTGATTTTGGATATCGGTTACAGAAACATAAATCTTATCGTTGATATAGAAGATTTTTGGTTTGGTGTAAACGCCAAGATCAAGCTCAATGGTTTTTCCTTTAATGCTTAATACGTTATCGTTCATATAAACCAAGGTGTTGTTGGTAGCGTCCAAGCCATGATCTTTGTTGAGGTTGAAAGCGGTATTGCTTGATCTGCCTTTAGTGTCGATTTGGTGCAGGACCCCTTTTTTGTCGGTGGTGGCAAACTTATCTTTATACAAGTAGATTTCGTTTTCTGAAAAATCTATTTTAGAATTGAATTTGATTCGTACATCGCCCACACGGTTCAGAAGTTTTAAGGCTCCATCGGCTAGTTTAAAAACTAGATAATCTTTATTGCCAACGACCATATGTTTTGGCGCTGCAAGAATAGGAGCTTCTGCACGCGTATATTTAAAACCTTTTACGATCTTTCCTTTGCTATCGTACATAAAAACTTTTTCGCCCTGGGTGACTACAAACCGATAATTTTTTTTGTCTTCGTAATCAAAGACTGCCAAGGGGTTGAGGTTTCCACCTTCGTATTTGAATGTGAAAGGATTTACTTCTTTGCCATTGCGGTCTAAGATCAAAAATTGATCATGGGTCGTGAACGCCAGTTGAAGGCGACCGTTTTTAAATAGGTCAACCTGTTGTATGCCCCCTTGAATGATTCCTGCTAATTGCTTTTTCCAAAGGATTTTTCCAGTATTCGAAATCAGGTAAAGCATGTTGTTGTTGTCTTGTACGACAATTTCTTTTTCTTTTGTAATGTGATTGGTTACGAATTGAGGGTCGGTTGCAAGATCACCTTCCAGGGTAAGGTTAAATAAGGGTTCAATTAGCTTTACCGGTGAACTCTTGTCCAATTTGTTGGCGGACATGTTGGTGTAGAAAAAATTCTTATCGGCGACTACTTGGGCGGTAAAGGTATATCCGGCTAGTTTTTGGCCGTTTAAATTCTGATAAATACTATTGAAATTCTCGATCAATAGTTGCTCTGCATGTTCGGCGTTTGAAATGAATTGAAGCGTTGCAGAGGTAGTGATGGACGCTTCGTTTGCACTATAAACCGGACTTTTATTAAAGGTAGTGCCGTTCTTATAGCTACTGACTATGGTTTCTAAAACTTCCCGTTTTGCGCTAAATAAGAAGGCATTTTCCAATACCGTACTGAAATTTGCCTCAAAATTATAGACCAGGGGATGTAAGGCTTTATTCAGAAAATCAGTCTCGGTATGCTCCAAGATTATAGTACCCTGATAATCGATTGCATTTTTACGTATCCCCGCAAGGAAATTTGCAATGTTCTGTGATCCGTAGGTATTGAGAATAATTGCTTTTTCATCGTTCAAATAGATATGGCCAATTTCTTCTACTTCATCAAAAAGTGAATCCGCAACCTTGGTAGTATTTAAATAATGCTGACGGTTCGCTTCAAAAACACGAAAGTCGTCAAAAGAATATGATAGTATGGCTTCGGCTTGTAAGGGTGCAAACGAGGCGGTTACGTTGGGTAGAGGGTGTGTGTTTTTAAATAAATTCAGGTAGTTGGGCAAAGAGTCATTGGCAAGGCTTAGACCTTTAAAAGCAAACTGGTCTTGTCGACAATCAAGGTCCAATGACATCCAGTCGGCGAATTTAGCAATCTTAATTTCTGAAGCAACTTTTGTATGGCCCTTTAATAAAGGGTCCATTTGTGCCATATTTATAAAAATGCTCAGGGGCTGTGTCGGGTCGGCTACTTCATATAATTTTTTAAAGGCCTCATTTCCGGTATTTTTTATCGGAACATCTGTTGCTCCATCAAGTATTTCGCTAGAGGAACTGACATACAGAATATCATCGGTAATTTTGCTGTAGACTTCGTTATCGTCAACTATATATTTTCGTTGTTTGTTGCCTTGAAAAGTAACTATCTCTGAGTATTTGTTTTGTAAACTATCGATACCAAAAATATTACTAAGGTTTTCTGATACGAAAAGAAATTCCACACTATCCTTTTCCGATCTTGAAAAGACAAGGATACCACTTGATTCTTGATGTATATGTTCTAATAATGAGACCTTTTCAAGAATCGTCTTATAAAGCTCAATATGTTCAAATCGCTCTAAAAAATCATTCTTATCAAGGCTATCTCTGAGAGAGGATAGGCGGTTCACCTTAATGGCCGCAATGGCGTTTGAAGTTACATAATTTGATAACACGATGTTTTTATTCGCTTCCCTTGTGCAATTAAGAATTAAAAAAGACAATAAAATAAGCAGGGATTTGAACCTCATATAAAGCGTATTTTGTCGCAAATTTATAACTTTTAACCCTTTAATGAGTGTAGTTGGTAATTAAAACATTTTGAACCTTGGTATAGCCTTATCG
>JBATIN010000310.1:0-2234 GCA_049667765.1 Flavobacteriaceae bacterium | reverse complement strand
ACAAACATAAAAAACTTCGGAAACAGAAGGGATTATCCCAAAATGAACTCGCAGAACGTTCGGGAGTATCCCTAGGCAGCTTAAAACGTTTTGAAACCAAAGGGCAAGTTTCCTTAGAATCACTTTTAAAGTTGGTATTTGTTCTAGGTCGGTTATCTGATTTTGAAAGAGTGCTGGAGGCTGATAAAGATCTTAAACATATTGAGAAATTATTTGATTCAAAAAAGAAAAGCTAATGGAACCGATTGAAAAACTACAAGTTTACCTTCGTTTTATAGACACCCCTGTTGCCGTTGGTCAAATGGTCTCCGACAACGGAACCATTTATTTCAAGTACGATGATACTTTTATAAAAAAGGGGTTAGAGTTATCTCCTTTTAAGCTAAAACTTTCCGATACTATTTTGACTCCTGAAACCCCTATTTTTGTTGGGCTCTTCGGGGTCTTCAATGATTCGCTGCCCGATGGTTGGGGTAGATTGCTATTGGATAGAACATTATTGTCAAAGGGAATATCCTTAAATCAAATAACACCCTTGGACCGTTTGGCCTATGTGGGTTCCGGTGGCATGGGTGCATTGACCTATAAACCAAGTCTAAACTCAGAATTTCGCACCGACAAGCTTATGGAATTGGACGAAATTTCCCAGGAGATGATTAAGGTTTTGGAGGGTACACCTTCCGAAATAATAGAAGAACTGTTCAATCTTGGAGGTTCTTCCGGTGGAGCAAGACCTAAAATTTTTGTGGGCTTTAATCCTAAAACCAATCATCTTATACATGGGCATTGGTCACTCCCTAAAGACTACGAACATTGGATAATAAAGTTCCCTTCTTCGACAGATCTGCCCGATATTGCTCAAATAGAATATGCGTATTATAAAATGGCTTTAGCTGCGGGTATCGAAATGTCAGAATGCAAATTGTTCGAAGGTCCATCTGGAAAAAAATACTTTGCAACCAAAAGATTTGATAGAATACAAAATGACCGTTTGCATTTACATTCTGCAAGCGGACTTTTGAATGACAATTTTCGGTATAGCAATTTGGACTATGGCAATCTTATGGACTGCGCTTTTCGTCTTGAAAACCATGTGGCTGCCTATTCAAAAGTACTTCGGTTAGCTGCTTTTAATGTGTATAGCCATAATCGGGACGATCATAGCAAGAATATATCCTTCCTAATGAACGCTGCGGGAGAATGGAAGTTGGCCCCAGCCTATGACCTTACCTTTTCAAATGCATCGCACGGTATGCACAGTACCATGATTGCGGGGGAGAGTAAATCACCTGGGCAGCAACATTTGTTCGAATTAGCAAATACCTTCGGAGTAAAAACCCCTGAAACTATTATGAATGAAGTAAAAAGTGCTATTGCCGACTGGAATAGTTATGCCAAGGATTCAGGCGTTAACAATGATTCCAAAAAACTAATTGACAAAGCAATGACGGAAATTAGCAAGGGATAAAATACGGGTTGTGGTTGATTTTCTTTAAACAGCGGTATATAGGTAATTAGCCGCAACCGGTATTGCGCGGAACCGGAAGCTCTTATTTTTGTGTGAATGTAGCTTGCGGAATGAAAGAAAAGATAAGTGCTGGAGGTGTTGGCTAAACTTAACTAAGTACTAAAAGTTTAATTATACCAGTCCCATAAAAGGTCAATTAACGATACTACTAAAAGAGACCACAATTGACACGTTTGAAAATGAAGTTCTAAACTATTGGCAAAGTGTTCTATAAATTGCCGTTTTATGTGGCTTTTATAATTTTAATTAACTGCTTGATTTTAAAACATTTATTGAGCGACTCTTTTAATATAAAAGCTTAAATTAGTAGTATTTAATAATATAGATATTCGCAAAATCAGACTCCCTGGAATTAGGGGAAACTAAATCAAGTATTATGTATCACATGTTGAAATTTTTTCTCATTGCGGTGTTCGCCCTGGTTCAGGTCATGTCGTATGGCCAAATGAAGCCAATGGAAGCTAAGATGCCCGATATCAAATTGATTTCTGCCTATGATGTCGAAGAGAAAGTGGACGGAAAAATGGCCAGATCATCGACGGTAGAGATAATTTTCCAGCCGAAAGGCGCTTCGATGCCACATCGACATCCTGGGCCGGTTTATGGTTATGTTCTAGAAGGGACCTTTGAGTTCAAGGTAGAGGGAAAACCATTACGAACTCTAGAGGCCGGTAATACCTTCTATGAAACTAGAATGGTCCTACAT
>JBATIN010000309.1:0-5537 GCA_049667765.1 Flavobacteriaceae bacterium | reverse complement strand
TGTTTAAAGAGTTTTTTAAGCGGATTCAATAGTGCGCCGTTTAGGCCTTAAAAGTACCTATTTAAAGACTTGTAACAAAGTTTTGTTATACCTGCTTAAATACATTCTAATAGGATGACTTTGCCGAGCGCTAGGCCCTCCATGTATTAATTGTATCGTAACTTAGTTGGTTATTCAATCGGCTTGATCTCTGAAAGCGCCATTTTTCGCATGGCTTTAAGTGCAAAGAGGAACGCTGTGAACAACAATAACGATGCAAGTGCATAAGGCGCCCCTGGAAAATAGATATCACCCTCTGGCCGAATGAAGTAGTAAAACACCGGGGAAAATAATAATTGTCCAA
This sequence comes from Flavobacteriaceae bacterium, assembly GCA_049667765.1. Taxonomy (GTDB): domain Bacteria; phylum Bacteroidota; class Bacteroidia; order Flavobacteriales; family Flavobacteriaceae; genus JBATIN01. Next base: position 5,194 of record JBATIN010000309.1, on the reverse strand, counting down.
TTATTGCGGTAATACTTACTAGACCTGTGATGGCTCCTTGTAAATTGCCCTGCTCCTTTTCAGACACTTCATTTGAGATAACGCCTTGCATGGTAGGCCCTGCGATACCTCCAAAGGCATACGGGATTAAAAAGGCATACAACATCCATGGTTCAGTGGCTACAGAAAAAAGGAACATGCCGATCGTCCAAAAGAGAAAGCCAAAAGTAATAACCTTTCTTTTTCCAAATCTATTAACCAGCACGCCCACCAAAAAGCCTTGTACAATCGCCACAAGAAATCCAACGACCATTAAGGAAACCCCTATTTCCTTAGGACTCCAATCATAACGTTCAATACCGTAATACGACCAGGTTGAAGGTAAAGCCTGCCCTGCCAAATTCGCCAAGAAGAAGGCCAATATGAGTAATAACACCCCTTTGTAGTGCCGCAAACTAACCAAAGAAACACCAGGAATCATCTTTTCGATCTTTATCGGTCTTCTGTTTTCAGGGGCCAACGATTCAGGAACAAAGAACCATCCAAACAGAAAGTTGGCGAAGGTCAACCCAGCGGCGATATAGAACGGTAATCGTACATCAATATCCCCAAAAAAACCTCCTATACCCGGACCAATGATAAACCCTAGTCCGAACGCGGCACCGATCAATCCAAAATTTTTCGCTTTGTTCTCTTTGGTACTCACATCGGCTATATAGGCCGAAGCTACGGTAAAACTAGCCCCGGTAATTCCGGCAAGAAATCTACCTACGAACAACCATGTAATTGTTGGGGCCCAAGCATGGATCAAATAGTCGATACTCAAGCCCAACAGGGCAATAAGTAATATGGGGCGTCGGCCATATTTATCAGAAAATTCGCCCAATACCGGTGAAAACAAAAACTGCATGCCGGCAAAGGCCGTGGTCAACCACATACCATAAATTACAGCCATATGGTTTCCTTGTCCTGTAAGCTCCATTATCAATTCGGGAATAATCGGAAGAATAATCCCAATCCCGATAACGTCGACCAGAACGGTAATGAAAATAAAGAGTAAGGCGGTTTTTTTGGATTGCATAAGTGGGGCAAAAATCGTCTAAAAAAACAAAACCTCACATTGCTGTGAGGTTTATTTTATTTCGAACTTAGCTTGCAGCCCTTGGGCTGTACTCAATTTGGTATTTTAGTTATTCAATGCTTCAGCACCACCCACAATCTCCAAGATCTCATTGGTAATGGCCGCTTGTCGTGCTTTGTTATAAGTCAATTTCAATTGATCTCGTAATTCCGTAGCGTTATCAGTCGCTTTGTGCATCGCCGTCATACGGGCGCCGTGCTCACTGGCAAACGAATCGCGGATACCTTTGTACAATTGCGTCTTCAGCGATTTAGGTATCAATTGCTCTACGATTTCAACTTTTGAAGGTTCAAAAATATAATCGGCACTAGAACTTTCTTCCCCAGCCACTGGAACAATGGGCAAGAATTGCTCGGTCATGATAATTTGGGTAGCGGCATTCTTGAACTTGTTGTATACGATATCGATACGGTCATAGTTGCCAGAAGTAAATTGCTCCATTAATTCTTCGGCAATTTGGGCAACATTTTCAAAGGTCAAGTCATCATACACACGACTATGGTTAGCCACGATTGTATATTTTTTACTTAAAATATCATTCGCTTTTTTACCGATTGCCATAAAATCGACCTTCTTCCCCTTATATGTATCGTTGGCCAATACGGTACTTTGCTTTATAATATTAGTATTAAAGGCGCCACATAGACCTCTATTCGAGGTTATAGCGACCACAAGTACTTTTTTCACCTCGCGATTATCAGAAAATTTGCTTCCTGAATCGGCATCTAAACTAGCGCTTAAATTTTGTAGCAATTCCGTTAGTTTATCGGCGTAAGGCCGCATGGCTGTAATAGCATCTTGGGCCTTTTTCAACTTTGCGGCTGACACCATTTTCATGGCACTAGTAATCTGCATGGTCGACGATACCGATGCTATTCTATTTCGTATTTCCTTTAAGTTGGCCATATTTTTCTAATTATGAATGCAGAATTCAGAATTATGAATTAGCTTTTATACTTTCCTGAAAGGTCTTTACAAACTGCTGTTAATGTATCCGTAACCTCATCTGTCAATTTACCTGCTTTGAGGGTATCTAAAACGTCTCTATGCTTAGCGTTTAAGAATTCGATATAATCTCTTTCAAATTCTTTTACTTTTTCAACAGGAACATCTCTCAACAAGTTTTTAGACCCTGCATAGATTATTGCTACCTGATCTTCAACGGTAAACGGATCGTTCTGAGCTTGCTTTAATATTTCAACATTTCGTCGCCCTTTTTCAATCACGTTCAAAGTGGCGGCATCTAAATCCGAACCGAACTTGGCGAAAGCCTCTAATTCACGGAATTGAGCCTGATCCAGTTTCAAGGTACCGGCTACCTTTTTCATGGATTTGATCTGAGCGTTACCCCCAACCCTAGATACCGAAATACCTACGTTAATCGCTGGTCGCACCCCTTGGTTGAATAAATCTTGCTCCAAGAAAATCTGACCATCAGTAATGGAAATTACGTTTGTTGGGATATATGCAGAAACGTCACCGGCCTGTGTTTCAATAATTGGTAAAGCAGTCAAAGATCCGCCTCCTTTTACCAATGGTTTTAACACTTCTGGCAAATCGTTCATGTTTTGGGCAATTTTATCATCATTGATGATTTTAGCCGCACGCTCCAATAAACGTGAGTGTAGATAGAAAACGTCACCTGGGTAAGCCTCACGTCCTGGAGGTCTTCGTAGCAAAAGTGATACTTCACGATAGGCTACGGCCTGTTTTGACAAATCATCATAGATAATCAAGGCTGGTCGACCTGTATCACGGAAATATTCCCCGATCGAAGCTCCTGCCATTGGGGCATATACCTGCATTGGTGCAGGATCCGAAGCGTTTGCAGCAACTATAGTGGTGTACGCCAAAGCACCTTTATCTTCCAATACCTGTGCAATACCTGCAACGGTAGAGGCCTTTTGCCCGATAGCTACATAGATACAATATACAGGTTCGCCTGCATCATAAAATTCTTTTTGGTTCAAGATGGTATCGATACAAACCGTTGTTTTACCGGTCTGACGGTCACCGATCACCAACTCCCTTTGTCCACGGCCAACAGGAATCATCGCATCGATTGCCTTTATACCGGTCTGTAATGGCTCGGTTACCGGCTCACGAAAGATTACCCCAGGCGCTTTACGCTCCAACGGCATTTCATAGGTTTTACCGGCAATAGGTCCTTTTCCGTCAATTGGAGTACCCAAGGTATCAACAACGCGGCCGACAATGCCTTCACCAACATTAATAGAAGCAATTCGTTGGGTACGTTTTACGGTATCGCCTTCGCCTACCTGTCGAGATGGCCCTAATAATACGACCCCAACATTATCTTCCTCTAGGTTTAACACGATACCTTCAAGACCGCCTTCGAACTCGACCAATTCACCGTATTGTACGTTTTCCAATCCGTAGACCCTTGCAATACCATCACCAACTTGCAAAACCGTACCGACTTCATTTAAAGTTGCGGTTGCATCGAATCCTGATAATTGTTTCTTTAAAATTGCTGATACTTCAGCGGCTTTTACTCCTGCCATTTTATATAGACTTAGATGTTAGACGCTAGACTGTAGAGGTCTTTTGTCTTACTTAATGATTATAAACTACTTGCGAATTCTCGCTTTAAATTGCTCAATTTATTCGCGATGCTGGCATCATATTGTAAGTCTCCTACGCGTAGCACGAAACCACCAATGATACTCTCATCGATCTTATTTTCAATAGTAACTTTATTTCCGGTAAGCTGACCGATCTGTTTGAGCACCTTTATCTCCAATTCTGGGGTCAAGGGCACGGCAGTGGTAACATAAGCAACACCTTCTCCTTTTAACTGCTCGTTCAAAACAATATACTTCAAGGCGACTTCATTCAACATGCCTACACGCTTATTATCGACCAACATATTGATCAAGCCTTCGGTAATAGTATGACTGCCTTTAAAAATAGCACTCAACGCTTTCTTTTTGTTTTCACCAGAAATTACTGGACTGGCCAACATATCGCGAAGTTCCTTACTTTCTGAAACGGTGCCCAAAACAGTGCGCATATCCTTTTCCAAGGCATCCGTAGCTTTGTTCTCGACCGCTAGGTCTAAGATGGCTTTCGCATATCGTATGGCAGCTCTAGAATCGCTCATTTTTTTAGTTATTGGGTTATTGGATTATTAGGTTTTTGAGTTCGTTTCAATGGAATAACCTAGTAACTGAATAACTTCTAATTTAATTTGATATCACCCAACATATCTTCGACCAACTTTAATTGTTTGTCTTTGTTGGAAAGTTGTTCTTTGATCACTTTTTCGGCAATTTCTACCGAAAGATTGGCCACTTGGCTTTTAATATCGGCCACGGCAGCTTTCTTTTCGCTTTCAATGGTCGCTTGAGCCTGTTTGATCATTTTATCGCCCTCAATTCTTGCGAGGTCCTTAGAATCGGCAATCATCTTTTCTTTTAACTCACGTGCTTCTTTTAGCATGGCTTCCCGCTCTGCCCTAGCTTCCTTTAACAGCTTTTCGCTATCGGCGGTTACATTCTGCATTTCCTTTTTAGCTTCCTCCGCGGCGGCGAGTGCATTCTTAATGCCATCCTCTCTATCATTTACGGCATTTAGAATGGGTTTCCAAGCAAATTTCCGCAAAAGCAAAAGCAAAAGGACAAACAGTAGTATTTGCCAGAAAAAAAGTCCGAATGAAAAATCGTTAATTAATTTGTCCATAATGTATTTTGTTTAATCAATAAAACAACCGCCATAACCAACCGTTATGGCGGTTGTTCAATACTCTTAGCCTACGAACAACGCCGCAAACCCAATACCTTCAATTAGCGCCGCTGCAATCAACATCGCCGTTTGAATTTTGCCGGTAGCCGCTGGCTGACGGGCAATAGCGTCCATCGCTGAACCACCGATTCTACCGATACCGATACCAACACCGATTACGATTAAACCTGCTCCTACAATAGTTGGAACTTCCATAGTATATATAATTAAAAATTAAACATTCAATTTAAACTTCCGCCCTTGCGGCACTTACAACCCTTCGACTGCGTTCTGGGTGACAACTAACTTTTTAATGCGCCTCTTCATGGT
>JBATIN010000308.1:0-10962 GCA_049667765.1 Flavobacteriaceae bacterium | reverse complement strand
GGAACCTATTGGCCATATCGCTGGTATCGGGGCCGCAATCAACGGATTTGTTTCTACGATAATGTCGGTGCCTATTGCCAATTATATTGGCAGTTTTGTTCAAGATACCGTTTGGCCCCTTTTTGTGGGCCTGGCCATTTGCGGGTTGATTTCGTTAGGTATATTTATGGCCTTTGGCAAACGTAACGCTTTTGTGAGGCAGTTGCGTTAAGTTTAAAATGTCATTGCGAGCCTAGCGCAGCAATCTGTTGATTGCTGCTACCAAGGAACAGATTGGCACGCTACGTTGGCTTTCAGCCTACTTCGCTCGCAATGACGTGCTACAAGGCATTATCCATAATCTCCTTCACCACCTCTGGGTTCAGTAAAGTACTGGTATCGCCTAAGTTTGAAGTATCCTTCGAAGCAATTTTTCTCAGGATGCGTCGCATGATTTTTCCACTTCTTGTTTTTGGGAGTCCTGATACGAACTGAATTTTATCCAGTTTCGCGATAGGCCCGATATGTTCGGTAATTTGTTGGTTGATTTCTTTTCTAAGGTTGTCACGATCTCTCGTTTCGCCCACTTCTTTTAGAATCACAAATCCGTACAAGGCATTTCCTTTAACATCGTGCGGGAATCCAACAATGGCACTTTCTGCCACCGCAGGGTGTTCATTGATGGAATCTTCAATAGGTGCCGTACCCAAATTATGGCCCGAAACGATGATTACATCATCGACACGGCCTGTAATTCGGTAATAGCCTACTGCATCGCGCAAAGCACCGTCGCCGGTAAAATACATGTTTTTGTATGCTGAAAAATAGGTGTCGCGATAGCGTTCATGATTGCCCCAAATAGTGCGTGCAATCGATGGCCAAGGAAATTTAATACATAACCTGCCCGATACTTGATTGCCTATGATCTCATTGCCTTCTTCATCCATTAGAGCAGGTTGTACCCCTATGAAAGGTAAGGTAGCGTAGGTAGGTGTTGTAGGGGTTACATAAGGTATCGGGGTAATCATAATACCCCCGGTCTCGGTCTGCCACCAGGTATCGATAATCGGACTTTTTCTTTTTCCAACATTATTGTTGTACCAATGCCAAGCTTCTTCATTGATGGGTTCACCAACCGAGCCCAATACTTTTAATGAAGAGAGGTCGTGTTTTTCTACGAAATCAAGATTCTCTTTGGCGAGGGCACGTATAGCCGTTGGAGCAGTATAAAATTGGGTTACTTTATGTTTTTCGATGACTTCCCAAAAACGTCCGTAATCAGGATAGGAGGGAACCCCTTCGAACATGACCGTTGTCGCTCCATTGGCCAAAGGCCCATAAACGATATACGAATGCCCGGTTATCCACCCGATATCGGCGGTACACCAATAAACATCATCTTCTCGATATTGAAATGCGTTTTTGAACGTATAGGCCGTATATACCATATAACCACCGATGGTGTGTACCATTCCTTTTGGTTTTCCGGTCGAGCCCGAAGTGTACAGAATAAACAACGGGTCTTCGGCGTCCATAATTTCGGCTACCAGATCGGCATAGGCATCATCTAACAAGGGCTGTAACCATTTATCCCTTCCCTTTTTCATGTCAATTTTACTTCCGGTACGCTTGGCGACCAATACATTTTCTACCCCAGGGCATTCGTCCAAAGCTTTATCTACAATTCCTTTTAGATCAATAGATTTAGCACCTCTATAGGATCCATCGGAAGTGATGACCATTTTGCAATCGGAGTCATTGATACGCGTAGAAAGGGCATTCGAGGAAAATCCGGCAAACACGACGGAGTGGATCGCCCCGATCCGTGCGCAAGCTAAAAGCGATACGGCCAGCTCAGGAATCATGGGAAGATAGATACACACCCGGTCTCCCTTTTTTATGCCGTGATCCAGCAATACGTTCGCCATACGGCAAACCCGTTCATGTAGTTGGCGGTAGGTAATGTGTTCGGCTTCCTGTTTAGGGTCGTTCGGTTCAAAAAGAATAGCGGTTTTAGAGCCGCGGGTTGGTAAGTGACGGTCAAGACAATTTTCGGTAATATTGAGTTGCGCCCCTTCGAACCATTTAATTTCAGGTTTCGAGAAATCCCAACTAAGTACTTTGTTCCATTTTTTGCGCCAAACGAAATGTTCTTCGGCTATTTCTTCCCAAAAGGCTTCGGGATTTCGGACTGACTTACGATATACTTGATAATATTCCTCTAAATGTTTGATGTGGTAATTGCTCATCTTAATTATATTTTTTGCTTTAATTGGAAATGCTTCGACAAGCTCAGCATGACATCCTGCTTCTAATCAGTCTTGGTGTCAGTCTGAGCCTGTCGAGGACTTTCACGAATCTATAAAAATAATTAAAAAAATCAATGATCTAATGCCTCACCCACTCCACTCGGAATTCGTATATCTTCAACGATTTCTTGCACCTCTAAAGGTGGGGCGGGAGTAAATTGCATAATGACGATCGAGACGATAAAATTGATCAACATGGCTACGCTGCCAAACCCTTCGGGTGAAATGCCGAACCACCAGTCTTTTTCTAATCCGGGTATGGCTTCTTTTCCCCCGTCAAAAATGCCGAACTTGAATTTTAGCATATAGAATAGCATTAACGAAATACCGACGACCATACCGGCAATAGCACCTTCTTTGTTCATTTTTTTATAGAAAATTCCTAACACGATGGCCGGAAAGAACGATGCAGCCGCTAGCCCGAAAGCCAATGCGACCACCGCCGCCACGAACCCAGGCGGATTGATGCCAAAATAGCCTGCAATTACAACGGCAACGGTTGCCGCCCCGCGGGCTACCCAAAGCTCCCCTTTTTCTGAAATAGTGGGTACAAAGACCTTCTTGACCAAATCGTGCGATACCGAAGAGGAGATGACCAATAATAAACCTGCGGCAGTAGACAGGGCTGCTGCCAACCCACCAGCGGCTACCAAGGCAATTACCCAAGCCGGCAAATTCGCAATTTCAGGATTGGCCAGTACGGTAATGTCAGGGTCTATGGTCAGCTCGTTTTTTGATGTATCGGCCACATACTGAATTTTTCCGTCGTTATTTTTGTCTTCAAAAGTCAAAAGTCCCGTAGTTTCCCATTTTGTAAACCATTCTGGCATGGAAGCGTATTCTTGGTTACTGACGGTGTTGATCATATTAGTTCTGGCAAATACCGCGACCGCAGGGGCAGTAGTATAGAGTACGGCGATGAGCAATAAGGCCAGTCCGGCCGATTTTCGGGCATCTTTTACTCGTTTTACCGTAAAAAAGCGAACGATTACGTGGGGCAGACCAGCGGTGCCGACCATTAGGGCCAGGGTAATCATGAATACATCGGTCATTGATTTTTTTCCGTCCGTATATTGTGCAAAACCTAGTTCGGTGGAGAGTCCGTTTAGTTTATCGAGCAGATACATGCCCGACCCGTCATTTATCTGGGCCCCCATTCCCAATTGCGGAATAGGATTTCCTGTCATTTGTATGGATATAAAAATGGCGGGTACCATAAAGGCAAAGATGAGTACGCAATATTGTGCCACTTGGGTATAGGTGATGCCTTTCATGCCTCCTAAAACGGCATAAAAGAGTACGATGACCATACCGATGATTACCCCTGTATTGATATCGACTTCTAAAAATCGTGAAAAAACGACACCTACCCCTCGCATTTGGCCTGCTACATAGGTAAAGGAGACAATTAAGGCGCAGATGACCGCCACAATGCGTGCCGTATCTGAATAATAGCGGTCCCCAATGAAATCGGGTACGGTAAATTTTCCGAATTTACGAAGATAGGGGGCTAGCAATAGCGCTAAAAGTACATAGCCGCCGGTCCATCCCATTAAATATACCGATCCGTCATAGCCCATAAAAGAAATCAGGCCGGCCATGGAGATAAATGAGGCAGCCGACATCCAATCTGCGGCAGTTGCCATACCGTTTGCCAGAGGGGAAACACCACCACCGGCCACGTAAAATTCTTTGGTTGATCCAGCTCTGGTCCAAATCGCGATTCCAATATATAGGGCAAAGGTGATTCCGACGATGAGATAAGTCCAGGTTTGTACGGTCATTTTTACTTGGTTGTTGGTTTGCTGATTTTATATTTATTAATGAGGATAGATGATTTGGCTATATCAGTTGGCCTTCTCAATGACAATGCGGCACTCGTATAGTTAAATTGGGTTCATTCATCATACCCATATTTTTTGTCCAATTTGTTCATAAGCCGTACATAAACAAATATGAGTACCACAAATATGTAGATAGAACCTTGTTGGGCAAACCAGAAGCCAAGTTTAAAACCGCCAAGTTTAAATTCATTTAGGGCATCTTTAAAGAGAATGCCTGCGCCATAGGAAGCTAAAAACCATATGGTTAACAAAATGAACAAATAGCGAACATTTTCTTTCCAGTAAGCGGTGGCCTTTTTTTGTTTTTCTGACATGGGTATTTGTTTGGCTTAACAAGATAACAATTTGCCTACGACCTACAATGTTTTTTTGGTCAGCGGTTGGTTTTTGGGTCTAAACCGTTATTTCGATACAGTCGTATTACCGAAAGTCCGAATCACGTAGAATGAAATATTGATCTAAATTAACAATTCAACGAAACTGCTAATGGTACAATTGAACGGGCTGGTTTCAGTAAGGCAGAAAAACGACTCCACTAGATGAATCTCGCTGGGCCCCGGTTACCGAATTAAGAACATTTGTTTCTTGTTCTAAACGCAATACGCCCATGAGCGCAAACACCAGGGCTTCCTTAAATTCGATCAATTGTCTTGACGGTACTTCTAATTTTATGGTCGATCCCAGTTTTTCCTGTAAAGTTTCGATCAAGAAATCATTTAAAGCTCCGCCACCGGTCACCAACAAACGATTACTGGACGATGTGGTGTTATTTTTTAATTGAATCGAAATTTGCTCACATATATGGTGAATGCTGGTATGCAACAGGTTTTCCATGCTGTCATCGGTTTGATTTACGATGGGGACAACCTCAGCTAAAAACCATTCGTACCCGATAGATTTTGGAAAGGGTAAAGCATAATATTCGAGGGCATTCAAACGATTCAGCATATTTTGGTTGATCATGCCTTTTCTTGCCTTCTCACCACTTTTGTCAAAATCCAATCCATTAGCTCTAGTGATGTAATTCAAGATCATATTGGCCAACCCGATATCATAGGCCAGACGTTTGCCCTGCTGCTCAAAAGAAACATTGCTTATACCGCCCAGATTCAAGCAAAAGGTATAGTCGCTAAAAAACATTCGATCTCCTATGGGTACCAAGGGCGCACCTTGACCTCCCAATGCCACATCGTTCGTTCTAAAATCACATATCACTTTATAACCACTTGTATTCGCCAAATGTTGGCCCGAACCAATTTGAAAAGTAAGTCCGTTTTTTGGCTGATGGTGAGTGGTATGGCCGTGACTGGATATGACATCCACCTCAAGGTTTTTTTCTTCGATAAAGATTTTGGCCTGTTGGCCTAGCCAAGCGCCATAAGAATTATGAAAAATCAAAAGTTCGTCTGCCGGTAAGGCAATCGAATTCTTTAGTTTCTCTTGCATTTCAGAGGCATACGAAATGCTTTTGGTAGCCTTGATTTCAAATTTCCAAGAACCCGCATCTTGCCTAATATGGCAACAAGCAAGGTCGAGGCCATCTAAAGAGGTGCCTGACATGAGACCAACGACTTTATATGTTTTCATAATAAGTATTTTGTTTAACCATGATGGCTATGGGTGCGTCTAGGTCTTGAATAAACTACTCTTAAACTACGAAATAATTAATCATTCAAAACTTTATACAAGTTGTCGTTTTACAAGCGAATTGGCAACTTTCCCCTTGCTTCATGATTCCCTAAAAAATGTGCTGCGGCTACCTCTTGAAAAACTTCAAAATTTTGATAACAAACAACTACTGCTTTTGCATTGGAAATATCGATGCAATTTAAAAAATAGGGATTCCCGAAAAGATAAAGCATCACATTATTGTTTTTGATAAGCTGGTTGATTCCTTTTATTTCAGCATCTGTAAAACCAAAATTATCTATTGGTTTTACCTGTGGCGGAACCAAGGCCATCAAGATATTCTTGTCGCTTGCAAAGGACTTTTCCTCAAGCTGTAACAAAGTAAACTTTTTAGTTAAATTAATTGTTTTAAAAAACTTGTCATCAATAGGTTTAATGTTTGTTAAACCGATAAATTCCTTAGAAATTAATGTCGAAATAGCCGCTTTTGTGCCTTGGTAAAGGGTAATACTTGCTAGCGCCAATTTTTGATTCAAGGAGGTACTTTTCTCAAGTTTCAAATTTGCGTTTGTGTCTGATATTTGTGCCTTCAATTTCAACTTCCATACCCTTTCAAAATTCTCTTCGATTTGGTCCGTCGATGCATTTTTTAATATGGTCTCGATGCCTTCGGAAGTGTGCTCCGCAAAACATAAAACATCGTTTCCTGCATCGAAGGCCAACCATTCCAATTTTCCTTTTTCAGGATAATTTTTTGATACCGCATGCATATTCAGCGCATCTGAAATGACTACACCGTTAAAGCCCATTTCTTTTCGAAGCACCCCTTTAATAATGTCTTTAGATATACTTGAAGGCGTGTCTTTTCCATTGGCCAAAGCCGGAATCGATAAATGTCCAACCATTACCGAATCAACACCTTCATCAATTAGTTTTTGAAAAGGATAGAGTTCGTTTTCAATCAATTCTTGCTTTGATTTTTTGATAAGTGGCAATCCCAAATGAGAATCCGTTGCCGTATCTCCGTGGCCTGGAAAGTGTTTAATGCTTGTTAGAACCCCTTCACTTTGAGTGCCTTTTACAAATGCCATCGCCTTTTCGGTGACAACATCTCTGTCTTCTCCAAAAGAACGATACCCAATTACGGGGTTGTTAGGATTGTTGTTGATGTCTACTACTGGCGCCAAATTCCAATGAATACCTGCTGCTTTACAGTCTTTAGCAATGTTCTTTCCAACTTCAAAAATAATCGTATTGTCATTTTGAATTGCCCCTAAAGTAAGGGCATACGGATACTGTGGCGTATTTTCAATGCGCATGGCCAGTCCCCATTCGGCATCGATGGCAATCAACAAAGGATATTTGGAAATCGATTGGTAGCGTTGGATCAAGTTTTTGAGCGTTTCAAAACTATACTCATTGTAAATCACCTTTGCTTTTCCTTCATAGTTTGTGGCGGCACTTGCCCTCGAATGGAAAAAGCAGAGGCCTCCAACGCCGTGATCTCGAATCAGTTTTTCCAATCGAAGAATTTCTTCTTCAGAATCATTGATAAATGCGGCAGGCATAAAAAGTTGACCTACTTTTTCACGTAACGAAAGCTTTTCTTTCGTCTCACTATAGTCAAGCACTTTGTTCATCTTTGTCTTTTGCTTTTCCAAAATCTGCAGGGTATTTTATATATCTCAATAGAAAAAACGCAGGAAGGGCCGCTAATACGACCCAGACGAAAAATCCGTCATAGCCCAACCATTCTTGCATAAAACCGCTAATAAGGCCGGGGAGCATCATGCCCAAGGCCATAAAACCCGTTGCCAGGGCATAATGTGAGGTTTTTGATTTTCCTTCGGCTATGTAAATGAGGTAGACCATAAATCCAGCGATGCCGAAACCATATCCGAATTGTTCAACAATCACGGTTCCCGTGACGGCCCAAGTCGCAGTAGTGTTCGTTATGGCCAATAAGGCGTACAATGCATTTGGTGCGTTGAGGGCAATAAGCATAGGTAACATCCATTTTTTTAATCCATGCCGTGAAATTAAGATTCCCCCTAGAATACCGCCGACCGTTAAAAATATGACGCCGATGGTTCCGTAAATTGTTCCGACTTCCGAGGTGGTATATCCCAATCCACCTACTGAAGTTGGGTCTAATAGAAATGGGGATGCCATTTTTACCAATTGTGATTCGCCCAGTCTAAAAAATAAAATAAAAGCTAATGCCATGCCCATACCGGGTTTCTTGAAGAAGGAAACAAAAACCTCTGCAAATCCCTTTGGTTTATCCAGGGCTATAGCCTTTGAACTTTCAAACTTCGGGGCCACGAAAAAGTTGGTCATCGTAAATAACAGCATCAAAGTACCGGCGCAGATCATGGTATACGACCATGCTTTGGTATTATCACCATATTTGGTTTCGAGATATCCTGCTAAAATTACCAGCAAACCTTGTCCTGTAATATTGGCGAGTTTATAGAAAACACTTCGCATACCTACGAAAAAAGATTGTCTATCCTCAGTTAGTCCGATCATGTAGTATCCATCAGTGGCGATATCATTGGTAGCTGATGCAAAGGCAACCACCCAGAAACAGGCCAGACTCATAACAAAGAAAACGTTTGTCGGTAGGGTCAGGCCGATCGCCAAGAGTGCGGCCGATGCCAATAATTGCATCCACAAGAACCAGTTTCTCTTTGTGCTTTTTAAGTCAACGAAAGGGCTCCATAGCGGTTTAATGACCCAGGGAATATAGAGCAGACTGGTATATAGGCCAATATCTTCATTGCTGATTCCTAATTTTTTATACATGATAACCGATACGGTCACGACCAAAGCGTAGGGAAGTCCTTGGGCAAAATAGAGGGTTGGTACCCACGCCCAGGCCCATTTGTTTTTTTGAATCATATCAGTTGGTTTGCTTTAAATGTATGATTTTCGGAGCACTTTCGCGGTTATACTTGTCGATAAAAATCAGAGCGATATATTTTCTGTTTTGAACGGCTTCAATGGGGATTTTTATAGAATTGGACTCGGTTACCGGAAGTTTCAACAATAATTTTTTAGTAGAATAGTGTGGTTTTGTTTTTTTTCCAGAAGGATAAATAGTCGAAAATCTATAACTTTTTAAGTCCTTAAAATTCAATGATATACGATTATTTTCTTTAACTAATGATTCAAATTCAATATCTGAACTGCTAATATTTGGGGCAGCAGATGAAATAGGGGGTAGGGCCGATCTTTTGTAAAACTTCTTTTTGAGATAATCCACCACGTCGGCATTGTTGTCAATAAGACTTTTGGCACTAAAAAATACATTGCCTTGTACGGATGTTGTTTTTCGTGCCCAGTTCAACTGATTTGGAAGCTCTTTTATTTCGTCCCAGGCCTTGTCGCTGTTGTTCCGTATTTTATAAGGGCCGTTGCCAATGTATAAATTGGTATTGGGGCTATTGCTCGCCCACCAGTCGACAATTTTACGATGCGATGCCACTGGAAGCTCCATACTCCAATACACCTGTGGAACAATATAATCTAGCCAACCCTGTTCCATCCAGAGTAGGGGGTCGGCAAAAAGGTCTTCGTAGGTGGTCTGGCCTGCTTGGGTATCGGAACCTTTAGGATCGGTCGATTTGTTTTTCCATACCCCGAACGGACTCACCCCGAACTGTACCCAGGGTTTTCTTTCTTTGATGATGTCATGGCTATTCATGATCAACGAATCCATATTGCTGCGGCGCCAATCGGCTAACGATTGTTGTGGTTGTCCGTAATAGGTAAAGGCCAATGAATCTTTAAACACTTCGTCCTTAATGGTGTACGGGTAGAAATAATCATCAAAATGTATTGCGTCGACATCGTAGTTCGATACAATTTCGTCAATTACAGAAACCATGCGTTGACGAACCTCTGGCAACCCGGGATTATAATAGTATTTTTTGCCGTATTTTAACATCCATTCGGGATGAAGGTTGAAGTCGTGGGTAGGACTTAATATTTCCGTCTTTAAATCGAAAGTGGCGCGGTATGGGTTAAGCCATGCATGAAATTCCATCCCTCGACTATGGGTTTCATCGATCATCCATTGTAAGAGGCTTTCATTGGTATTTGGTGCTTTGCCTTCTACTCCCGTTAAAAAACGCGACCATGGGGCATATTCTGAGTCGTAAAAGGCGTCTCCGGCGGTACGAATCTGTACAATGGCAGCATTAAAGTTCATGTTTTGGTAGAACTCCAACAAAGCAAGGTAGTCGGTTTTTTGTTTTTCAATAGCGTCATTGCCGTGTTTTGGCCAGTCGATATTGACCACCGTCGCGACCCAAAACCCTCTAAACTCTCGTTCGGGTTGGGGATTGGGCTTGAAAACTGCACAAGATGTTATTAAATTGAGTAGGAAAAGAAAAGCAAAAGGTTTCGACATGCAAATCTAATTTGTCTGGTTAAGGCATGATCAACGATGGACAAACTGGGTCGCTGCCATATTTGCCCATGCCCTGTTTTGACAAAGTTAACGGATTCGGATTATTTTTATTCGAATTTATGCCGAACAAATGCTTCCATAGCGGCGTAATCGGATAGTCCAAGTGCCCTATATTTAGCTGCTGTACCTTTATTTCGTTCTTCTGCCCGCATCCAGAATTCCCTTGCATCATCCCCTTGAAACATAACGCCGTCTTTTTGCGATTGGTGGCAAAATATGGCATATCGCTTTTTAAGCACCTGATCTGGGCTCATGGGCACTGCCATTTCTATTTCATTGATGTCCCATTCGTGCCAAGCGCCCCGGTATAACCAGATCCAGCAATCTTTCATAAAGGGTTCTGACTTCAATTTTTTAACAGCGGCAAAGATGGCGTCCAAACATACCTTGTGGGTTCCATGTGGATCGGCAAGATCACCTGCAGCATATATTTGATGAGGTTTTATCTCTTTAATTATATTAAGAACAATATCGATATCCGCTTTAGATAAATTATTCTTTTTAATGGTTCCCGTTTCGTAAAAGGGAAGGTCTAAAAAATGCACGTTTGAATCGTCAAGGCCTAAATAGCGTGTGGCGGTATAGGATTCTCCCCGTCTAATATTACCCTTGAGTTTTCTAACGGACATTGAATCGAAGCTACTCTCTTTTTTGGATTTTATAGAATCGATTATCGTTTGGGATTCTTCTGAGGGACTTATTCTTTTTGAGATTTCTGCATAAC
>JBATIN010000307.1:0-3229 GCA_049667765.1 Flavobacteriaceae bacterium | reverse complement strand
GCCCATAACCCTTAGGTCTTCCACACTCATTCGTATGGCGATCCCAGATTTGTTAATAATCATTAAATCATCGGAATCGGTTACATTTTTAATGGCGACCAAATTACCGGTTTTTTCTGTAATTGAAATAGTTTTTACCCCTTTTCCGCCCCGATTAGTAACTCTATAGTCCTCGATACTTGATCGTTTGCCATACCCGTTTTCAGAAACCACCAAAAGTTCGTCTTCGAAATTATGTACTGAGACCATCCCGATTACTTCATCGTTATCATCAGCTAAAGTTATGCCACGTACTCCTGATGCATTTCTGCCCATGGGGCGTGTCTTACTTTCTTCAAAACGAATTGCTTTACCTGATTTTAAGCCTAAAAATATCTGGCTGGTACCGGTAGTCAGTTTTGCTTCCAATAGCTCATCTTCTTCACGAATACCGATTGCATTGATACCATTTTGACGCGGTCTTGAATACTGTTCCAACGAGGTTTTTTTGACGACCCCCTTCTTAGTGGCCATAATCACGTAATGACTGTTTACGTAGTCTTCATCTTTAAGGTCTTGGGTACAGATAAACGCCTTCACCTTGTCATCGTTCTCTATATTGATGAGATTTTGAATGGCCCTACCTTTAGAAGTTCGGCTTCCTTCAGGTATTTCGTATACCCTCATCCAAAAACACTTGCCTTTTTGTGTGAAGAACAACATATATTGGTGATTTGTTCCCACGAAAAGATGCTCTAAAAAGTCTTCGTTTCTTGTAGAGGATGCTTTTTGGCCTACCCCTCCCCTGTTCTGTGTTTTATATTCGGTAAGCGGCGTTCTTTTAATGTATCCGGCATGGGAAATGGTAATGACCACTTGCTCATCTGGAATCATATCCTCAATACTAAGATCACCACCTGCAAAATTTATTTCAGATCTTCTTTCGTCGCCATATTTTTCCTTCACCTCTAGCAGCTCATCTTTTATGATCTGCATTCTTCGGTCTTTTCGCTCAAGAATATCCTTCAAGTCGGCAATGGTCTTAATGATCTCATCGTATTCTGAACGTAGTTTATCTTGTTCAAGACCTGTAAGCTGGCGAAGTCGCATTTCTACGATGGCCTTGGCTTGAATTTCGGTCAACTTGAAGCGTTCCATTAAATTCTCCCTGGCCTCATCCGCATTATTGGAAGCTCTAATAATTTTTATTACCTCGTCGATATTATCAGAGGCAATAATAAGTCCCTCTAAAATATGCGCCCTATCTTCGGCTTTTTTAAGTTCGAACGTAGTTCTACGAACGACCACTTCATGGCGATGCTCAACAAAGTAATGAATCATTTCCTTGACGTTCAGCATCTGTGGCCTACCTTTCACTAAGGCAATATTGTTTACACTGAACGACGTTTGTAAAGCAGTGTACTTGAACAAGGTATTCAGTACAATATTAGGTATTGCATCTCTTTTTAAGATATAGACGATACGCATACCATTTCGGTCAGATTCGTCACGTATCATTGAGATACCTTCTATTTTCTTTTCGTTGACCATATCAGCGGTCTTCTTGATCATGTCAGCCTTGTTGACCTGATAGGGAATTTCAGTCACGATAATACATTCCTTGCCCTGTACTTCTTCAAACGAAGCCTTGGCCCGCATTACAATTCGTCCACGCCCGGTATGAAAGGCTTCCTTAACGCCATCGTACCCATAAATAATGCCCCCAGTTGGAAAATCAGGTGCCTTAATATGTGTAATCAATTCGTCGATTTCGATATCATTATTATCAATATAGGCTACCGTACCATCAACTACCTCCGTTAAATTATGTGGCGGCATGTTGGTGGCCATACCTACGGCAATACCAGAGGCACCATTGACCAATAGGTTAGGTATTCTGGCAGGTAAAACGGTCGGTTCCTGCAACGAGTCATCAAAATTTAGCTGATGATCGACCGTATCTTTGTCGATATCGGACAACATGTCATCGGCTATTTTACGCATACGGGCCTCGGTATAACGCATTGCTGCCGGGCTGTCGCCATCGACAGAGCCAAAATTTCCCTGCCCGTCGACAAGCATATAGCGCAAACTCCATTCTTGGGCCATACGAACCATTGAATCATATACCGAAGTATCGCCATGCGGGTGATACTTACCAAGTACCTCCCCAACGATACGGGCAGATTTCTTATGTGCGCTACTTGAACGCACCCCTAATTCGTACATGCCGAACAACACCCTCCTGTGAACTGGTTTTAAACCGTCCCTGACATCAGGTAAGGCACGTGACACAATGACCGACATCGAATAATCGATGTAGGCAGATTTCATTTCATCTTCTATGTTGATCGGAATCACTTTTTCTCCTTCTGCCATTTAAAAATCTTATGTTTTGATTAATGTTAAAAAAGCATGCCAATATACGTAAAATCGAACCTTTCAAAGACAATAATAAATACTTTATTCAATAATTTATTAACACTTTCTGCGTTAGCCTTAGTTAATAATCAGCATGTAAATGGTTTTGTTGATCGACGCTTTTTACGTCATTAAGAAATAGTTTACATAATATTAGGTATGGTATTTGCCTTAGATTAACCTAGATTTACTAATTTTATACTTGATAAGGATAGTTTATGGATGATAATTTCTCACCACGGGTAAAAGACGTAATTGCTTATAGCAAGGAAGAAGCATTAAGGTTGGGCCATGACTTTATTGGCACCGAACATTTGATGTTGGGCCTTTTACGCGATGGAAATGGAAAAGCAATAAGTATTTTGGACGCCCTTGAGGTAGACCTCGACCATTTAAGGCGAAAGGTGGAGATTTTAAGTCCATCAAACCCTAACCCTTCGGGAGTTCAAAAAGACAAGAAAAACCTTCACTTGACCCGTCAAGCCGAAAGGGCATTGAAAACCACCTTTTTAGAAGCAAAACTATTTCAAAGTTCATCTATTAATACAGCGCACTTGTTGCTCTGTATTCTTAGAAATGAAAATGACCCTACCACCAAATTACTCCATAAATTAAAAGTAGATTATGATGGTGTAAAAGAACAGTTCAAATTCATGATAACCAGCGACGACGAAATCATCGACCCCCCAACCTCTGAATCATTTCCAGGTGACTCTGAGGATATGGGCGAGGCAAAAGAAAGCTCTTTTGGTTCAACTGCAAATCAAAAAGGGAGCAAAAAATCAAAAACACCGGTGCTTGATAATTTTGGCCGCGACCTGACCAAAAT
>JBATIN010000306.1:0-10918 GCA_049667765.1 Flavobacteriaceae bacterium | reverse complement strand
CATAAAGTTCTTGATATTAGCGCCAATAATAGGCGTAATCAATTGCAAACGTTGTTCGCCGAAACTATTGGCCGTTTGAAATTGTGCCCCATCAAAACTTCTGCGGTACGATAATCCACCCCAGATTCTGCCAAAATCGACATCTTTATATACCTTGGCATTAATGTCCAACGATTTTTCTTGGGTAAAATCGGTCATCTGAAAAAGCACCGAAGGTTCGAACTGCCATTCTTGTTTCCCGAAAATATACCCGACAGATGCCAGATATCTTCTTAAGTTATCGATTAAAAAAGCCTCTGGGTTGTCTTGTCTATCCTTATAATAGAGACTTCTTTTGCTGTTCAACATATTCAAAATAGCCACATGTGCGTAAAAATCCATCAGGTTATACGACATGCCCATATCTACGTTGAAATAGGTAGCGCTTAATTTCGATTGTGTGATGGCGGGATCAAACTGAACCGATTGAAATTCGGTTTCATCTAAACTACTTTGCAGCAAGGTTGGACTTAGTCCGAATGACAACTGATTTAAGTTACGAATATCGCCACCCAATTTCAAGTGATGTGCATAAGTCAATTTCACACCTGTTTGGGAGTGGTAGCCATTGGCATCGTTAAACACTATGGCGCCTACACCACTAGCGGTTTCCCCAATCCTAAAATTCGCATTAATCGTTTGAAGATTTGGTGCATCTTGTACATCAAACCACTGCATTCTGGCCGTAGCCCTAATCTTTCCCCCTTCGCCGATACCGGCCATAGAAGGGTATACCAAGTAGTAGTTATCCGATAAATAATCAAAATATACGGGGATGCCTTCTTGGGCAAATGACTGAAAGCCAAAGCCTAAAAGGGATAGTAGAAGCAAAAATCGTTGTTTCATCTAAAGAATATAGCGCTAGTTAAAATCGACTAAATATAAAGTATAACGGATGAAAGGCGACATTATTATGGGTTTAGGATTCAAGTTTCACGATTCAGGTTTCAGGTTTCAGGTTTCAGGTTTCAGGTTTCAGGTTTTTATAATTGTAATTTCAAATTAAAAGTTTTGCAATACTAATATACTTTTTTAAGTTCCAGACCCTTTACCGCCTTTCACACTTCACTTCGCAGGGTTCCAATTCATTTTGAACTTGAACTTGATACTTGAACTTGACCCTTGAAACCTGAACTTTATTGAGTATTTTTGTCGAAAATTAAGCCATGAAAGAGTATTCAATTACCGTAGTGCCTACCCAAAACCCGGCCATCTTGAAATTTGAGTCCAACCATACCCTGGTAACCCAAAAAAACTATGAGTTCAAGAACATTGACGAGGCCAAAAGTTCGCCTTTGGCGCAACAACTTTTCTATCTGCCTTTTATAAAAACTGTATATATTTCGGGTAATTTTATTGGGCTTGAACGTTTTAGCATTGTAGAGTGGAACGATGTAAAGGATGAGGTCGCACAACAGTTGGTCGAGTATCTTAATGCGGGTGAACCTGTGGTAAACGAAGAAGTTAAAAGCGGAAAAGTACCGGTAACGGTCTATGCCGAAGTGACCCCTAACCCATCGGTAATGAAATTTGTGGTGAACAAAAAAATTGTACCAACGTCTTTCGAATTCAAGAATATAGATGAGGCCAAAAACTCGGAACTTGCCAAACAACTCTTTCACTTTCCTTTTGTAAAGGAGGTATTCTTAGATGAAAATTATGTTTCCGTAAGTAAATTCGATGTGGCCGATTGGGACGAGATTACTTTAGAGCTTCGTGAAATGATCCGAGACTTTCTCGCCGATGACAAAGAGGTGGTGTCTTCTAAGGGCATAGACGAAAAAAGTGCCGAGGCCCCGAGGGCACAACTTCAAAACGAAACGTTGGACGATACTTCAAAACAAATAATCGATATTCTAGAAGAGTATGTAAAACCCGCAGTGGCCAGCGACGGTGGTAATATCCTTTTTAAATCTTATGAAGAGGAAAGCAAAACGGTAAATGTTATTCTGCAAGGCGCGTGTAGCGGCTGCCCTTCATCTACCTTCACCCTTAAAAATGGAATCGAGACCATGCTAAAAAATATGATGGGCGATAAAGTGAACGAAGTAGTTGCCCTAAACGGATAATTTTTGACCCAAGACTTTCGGCATTCTACCAATATTTGTTACCTTGTTACAAATCTAAAAAACAAAAATATTATGGCAGTTTTAAAAGTTATAGAGATATTGGCCAACTCCAACAATGGTTGGGAAGACGCAGCAAAAAATGCAATTTCGGAAGCCTCTAAATCCGTCAAAAACATTAGGTCGGTGTATATCAACGAACAAAGCGCAACGGTAAAAGACGGAAAAATAGATAACTATCGCGTTAACGTTAAAATCACGTTCGAGGTTAAGTAATATTGAGCTTAAAAACAAAAAAGCATCTATCCTCTTAAATAGGGATATATGCTTTTTTTACATACTCTTCTTTTAGGCAGGCCAGATATTCCTACCTTTGTAAATTCAGTTTTGTTATACGATTTGAGTCATTGTTTTGCAAATGCAAACAACACAGTCTAAAAATCGATATTGTACTAAATAATTATATCAAGATCTATCTATTTAGCACAAGTAACTATACCTCAAATCGTTGCTCAAACAAACGACTCAGGGATATTTGAGTTTAACCGAACATTTATTACATTTTAATTGAAACCTAATGAACGAGTTTACCAACTATAAAGTACACCTTGAAAATGCCATAGATTGGTTATGGAGCGCACTACCAAACCTACTGTTGGCTTTTGTTATTTTTGTTGTCGGTTTATGGGCAATGCGATTGATCAACCGTCTGGTCGCCAAGTTTTTTGGCAAGAAAGACTACGACCCTACTCTTGAAACTTTTCTTCAAAGCTTTATTAGAATAGCGCTGAAAGCGTTGCTTTTTGTTTTAGTGGTTACGCAGCTTGGGGTAAAATCGTCATCACTGGTAGCGATCGTTGGGGCTGCTGGCCTAGCTATTGGCCTTGCCCTACAAGGGTCATTGGCCAATTTTGCCGGTGGCGTACTCATTTTGCTCTTTAAACCTTTTAAGATCGGCGATTTTATTTCTGCCCAGGGCGTTGAAGGCAAAGTTAAAGAAATTACCATCTTTACCACAAAACTGAACACCTTTGGCAATCAGGTCGCCATTCTGCCCAACGGGCAACTGAGCAATAACAATATTATCAATTACAATTCAGAGGACATTCGTCGAGATAAAATCGACGTTGGCATTAGTTATGGCTCGAACATTAAAAAAGCAAAGGATATTCTTTTGGAAATCTGTGCCGGACAAATGCTGATCTTAAAAGAGCCTATTCCCGAGGTCTATGTAGGAGAACTGGCAGATAGTTCGGTAAATCTCACCTTGCGGTTTTGGGCAATGAACGATGATTTTTGGGCGGCCCATTTCTATGTGTTGGAAGAACTAAAATATCGTTTTGACGAAGCTGCTATCGAAATACCATTTCCACAGCGCGATATTCATACAAAGCGTTAAACCTATTTCTTCTGCTTGGTATGTAGCATGAAATCTTTCAGATAGTAAGGTTCAAAATAGGCTACATCTTCAAAATCTTTTTTCTGGAACTTTTGAAATGACAACGCACTCATTTCAAGGGCAGATGGAACGATATCGGTATCAAAACTAAATTTTTCGCTGGTCAATATTGCCCTACATTTTTCCGCACCGCTGCCAGCCAGCAGCACAGTACCCTTAGTTGCGTATCGTTCAAATGAGTTAATATCGATTATTTCGGCGAGTGTTTCTCTTACCTGTCCGCCGGTAGCATCAAATACTGCCGAGTATACCTCCATTCTGCGTGCATCTAAAAGCGGAATAACAAAGTCAACCCCTTTTTCTTGACACTGATACGCCATGCTCTCTAACGTCGGAATCGAAATCAAGGGTTTATCAAGCGCATAACATAAGCCTTTTGCCGCAGACACTCCGATCCTTAGGCCTGTATAGGATCCCGGACCCTTGCTTACTGCAATAGCATCTAAATCGTTCATGACTTTACCCGCTTCTTCTAAAACCTGGGCTATAAAAAGGTGCAATTGTTCTGAATGGGAATAATTCGGCGTATTAAGTTGTTTAATGGCAATCGATTCGCCATTTGTTGCCAAACTTACCGAGCAATTTGTAGTAGCGGTTTCTAAGTTTAAAAGTAGTGCCATATAGAGCGCAAAGATACGTTCAAACAACAAACCTGCAAGAATATAGAAAATCTTGCAGGTTGATTATAATAATTTAAACCTAAATGGTCGAAAAACTTAATCTAAGCTAATGGGAAGTCCAAAATAAAACTCCAATACCTTTATCCTAAAAATGTAATCGTATTTGGTTCGGATGACTTCTGCTTCGGCATTATCTACACGGGCCTGGGCCTGACTAAAGTCGAAAGCGGTCATTAACCCTACATCAAATCGTTCTTTGGAGTAATCAAAGGCCAAGCGCCTTGCTTCCAAAGTTTTTGTAGCCGCCTCATGCGCTTTTATGGCCGCTTTGGCAGAGGTCCAAGCTTGATTTATAGTGTTCTCCAGATCTAACTTGGTTTGATCTAGCTGTAATTTTGATCGTTCAAGGTTGATACGGTTTCGCTTTACACTATTCTTGGCCGAGAAGCCGTTTAAAATAGGAACGCTTAGCGCGACCCCGAATGAATGACCGTCGTTAACCCCCAACTGATAAATAAAAGGGTCCATAGCCTCAACAATTGGTCGTGTATTGGGTGCAATAACCGATTGACCTGTTCCGTCAACGACACCAATTTGGCGTGTAGGGTTATTTGGATCCACTTCAAAACCCCCGATAATATCTTGATAAGAGGCCCGGGTATTATAATTATAGAATCCTGTGACTCTAGGGTACAATGTCCCTTTGGCCAACTTGATGTCAAGTTCTGTAAGTTCAATATTCTTCTCGGCAAACTTGATATCATTTCTTTGTGTAAGGGCAGTAGCATAAATCTCGCTGGGCGAATTATTCATGATTTCCGTAGCTTGAATGCTATAATCTTCATCGGCTATATCAAAATTTTCGTAATCGCCAATGACCAACAATTGGGCTAGGGAAATTTTAGATAAAATCAAATTGTTCTCAGAATTCACAATTTGCTGCTGTTGGGTTGCCGCCGTTGATTCAATTTCTAAAAGGTCTCCTTTCGGCATGACCCCTGATGCTACCAACTCGGCAGTTCGTTTAAGATCTTGTTCGGTAAAAGCATACTGGGCCTTAGCCACGGCAAGGTTTTCACGATTAAATAAGATTTGTAGGTAGCTGTTCGCGACCGCTAAAGAGATATTGTCTTGCATATCATCCAACCGGTATTGGTTTGCCAAAAGGGCAAGATTCGCTCTTCGTAACCGATTGACATTTTGTAGTCCATTATAAAGCGGCACGTTGGCACTTAATTGACCTGATGTAAACATGGTGGTCAAGTTCTCAAGTATCCCCGTAGTCACGTTCTGATTGAGGCCTATGTTCCATGAGTGTGACGCCTGCGCATTGATACTTGGCAAAAAGTTGCCGCGCGCATCTAATTTGTTTACTTCGGCATCTTTAAGGTCCAATTCTGATTGTTGAATGGAGATATTATGCTCTAAGGCATAGTCCACACATTCCTGCAAGGTCCATTTTTTGTTTTGCGCCGATAAAATTCCTATCGAAAATACGAGCGCTAAAGCAGTTAATTTAAACTTCATTTTTTAACTTTTTGATTTTGATTGATGCTTTTATTCAACAGTTACCGAAGCTTCCTCTTCTTCTTCATCCCCCTTCTTAATCGGTTCTGTTTTGTTCCATTGCTTTACTTGATCATCTTCGGTAATTCCAGAAATGATTTCTACATTTACTCCATCAGAAATGCCTATTTCAATGTCCCTTCTTTCGAACTTTTGTTCTTCCA
Source organism: Flavobacteriaceae bacterium (assembly GCA_049667765.1). GTDB lineage: Bacteria > Bacteroidota > Bacteroidia > Flavobacteriales > Flavobacteriaceae > JBATIN01. Next base: position 5,004 of record JBATIN010000306.1, on the reverse strand, counting down.
CCGAACCGATGGCCACCTCAACATAAGGTTTATCCGTTTTTTTATCAAACTGCAATAAGGCTTCCGGGATTACTAAAACACTGTCTTTCTTTTCCAAAACCATTGAGGCATTGGCACTATAGCCCGCACGGATAAAAATATCGTCCTTGACTTCAACATCACCCTCTATTTTAAATTGTACTGCACCAGTCTCTTCGACACCTTTAGGGGCAATAAACCTCAGTTTCGCATCCAGTTCTTGGCCTTCTACCGCACCTAAGCTGATTTTCAAAGCGGTACCAATCTTTAATTTGCCAACTTCACCTTCATCTACCTTGCCTTCAAAGATCATCTTGCTCATATCAGCAATGGTAGCAATAGACGTGCCTTCACTAAAATTGTTGGTCTCTATCACTTGATCACCTTCTTCCACGGGTATTTCAAGAATAGTACCATCAACGGTAGCACGAATGTTGGTGTTCGCAGTAGATGATCCACCTGCAGAACCCTTGCGTATAATTTGATAATCGGCCTGTGAATTCTGCAATTCTTGGTTGGATTGATCTAACCGCAATTGAAGGCTGTTAAAATCTTGACTTGAAATCACACCTTTATCGAACAGGGTCTTGTTTCGATCGTATTCTATCTTTACATTGCCCAGGGCAATTTCTGCATTGCGCATACGGCCTTTTGCCTGGTTCAAAGACTGTTCGTTAGGCACTACCTTGATTACCGCAATCAAATCTCCCGCCTTTACCTTAACACCTTCCTCTAGATAAATCTTATCGATAATACCCGAGATTTGCGGCTTTATCTCGATTTCATCTTCTGGTACTACTTTACCTGTAGCTACCGTCTTCTTCTCAATATTGGCAATAAAAGGCTTTATGGTTTCGTACGTAACCGTATCCTTGCTGTTCGATTTAATAAAAAAGGCAGCTGCCCATAATGCACCGAGCACTAGAACTCCGATTAATACGTATTTTACAATTTTGTTCATTTCAATGTGTGTTAGTTGTTTGTACTGGTTTGCTGTTATATATTAAATTATTCTTCTCTTAAGGCTTCAATGGGTCGAATACTTACGGCTCTTTGTGCAGGTATCAACCCGATCAGAGTACCTAATACGACCATGATGACCAAGGCCCCGAGCACGTAGGGTATGGGAACCGTAGGGTTGGTATATGGAAAATCTGCATCTTTTGTCAATGAATTGATCAAAGCAAGAACACCCGCACCCAAAATGATACCCATAATACCGGCAATGACAGTTAAAAAAACGGATTCAAGAATAATCTGATTGCGCACTTCGCCCGGCGTAGCTCCTAAAGCCCTACGCACCCCTAACTCTTTTGTACGTTCTTTCACCGAGATCAATAGAATATTACCGATACCGATGACTCCGGCAAGAATAGTCGCTATTCCCACAACCAACGACATAAAGGTCAGGCCGTCGGCAAAACCCATTGTTCTGTTGAACATTTCACCCAAATTGAAAGAACCAAAAGCCCGCTCATCTTTAGGGTCCGCCCGATGGATATTTCGAAGCAATGCTTTGATATCTTTTTCTACTTGAACCACATCAACATCATCATACGCAGCAATGCACATATAACCAATGTTATCCCCTGAATTATATAGTTTTCGGTACGTGGTAAAAGGTATGAACATAGCACTGTCCGAATCAAAACTAACGCCATCGGCCAACTTGGTCACCCCAATAACTTGATAATAGATATTCCCAACACGAATATATGCACCAACCGGATTTTCATCTTTTTCAAAAAGCTCTTGCTCTACCCGTTCGCCAATAACAATGACTTTTCTAGCTTGATCAATATCTTCTTGGTTGATGAACCTACCACCATCGAATATTTTTTTAGTGGATATTTTGGTATATATCGGATAATCGCCATTCAAGGTATAACTTCCTGATTTTTGACCTCGCACCGTATAAACAGGTTCTGTACCAAACTGACCCTGTGTAATTCGGGGGGCGATATATTGAATTTCAGGAATTCTATTCTTTAAGGTTTCAACATCGTCCAGCTTCAATTGCAACTGCCTTCCGGTCTTAAACCCGTCATAAGGCATACTACTACTTTGGGCCCATACGAACATACTATTAATGGCCACAGTCTTAAAAACCTTATCAAAGCCGTTATCAAGACCTTTTGCCGCTCCCGAAAGGGCGATATAGATGAAAATCCCCCATAAAACGCCAATTACCGTAATAATCGTTCGGGTCTTGTTCTTACTAATAGAACCGAAAATCTCTTGCCAAGTATTTCTGTCAAAAATAAATCTCATATCATTCGTCCCTTAGTGCTACAATCGGTTTTATTCGTGCCGCCCGTTTTGCCGGTATATACCCTGCCAGACCACCAAAGACGATTAAAATTATGGTGGCGAATATGGCAACTGGCATATCTATATACGGGTTGGTAATAAAGTAATCTTCCAGTTTTTTGCCCAAGGAACTCAAAATAGCTATTCCAATAAGCATCCCGATTATACCAAAAACCGTAGTGATAAAGATAGATTCCAATAAAATGGTACCGATCACCGATTTAGGGGTCGCGCCCAAGGCTTTTCTAATTCCAATTTCTTTAGTACGTTCCTTCACCACGAAAACCATAATATTACTGATTCCGATGATGCCCGCAATGATAGTTCCGAAAGCGACAAAAGCAACGATCAATTGTAACACCCTCGCAAGTTGTTGGGTCTGCTTCAAACCCTCGGCCACGTTTCGAACATAAAGACCGTTTTGATCATCAGGACTTATAAATTTTTTCTCTTTGATGAATTCCGTTAGGCTCTTGTCCAAGGCCAACGCACCTGCATAACCCATTTCGGGTTTAAATGCCACTACAATTTCATCTATCTTATCGGTGTTCTTATCTATAAGCTGTCTCGTGGTATAAGGAATGTATATTCTTCGTTCTTCATCGTCACCACCGTCATCTTGATATACCCCGACCACTTTAAAGGCACTACCATCTATATCAACATATTCCCCTATGGAATTTTGGTCGCCAAATAGATCAATCTCAACTAGCCTACCAATTACCGCGGTCTTTGTTTTCTTTTTGATATCCAAAATATTGAGGTACCGACCTTTCATCATGATGGTCTTCTCTGCAGCTTGATGCGATGGCGCTACGGCACGTGTAGAATAGCTGTTGAACTCATTTTTATATTTTACCACCCCGTTTCTATAGATCCTTGGGGTTACATATTCTAAAAAAATAGGAAAGTTCTTTTCTATATCGGCAAGATCGCTGTTGTCGAATTCAATTTGTCTTCCTGATTTATAACCCTTATAGGGCTTTGAAGACTGCCCGGGAAAAAGATAGATGATATTTTGAGCATCATCCTCAAAAAATTTCTCGAAAGTATTGATTAGACCGTTTCCCAAACCAAATAGGGCCACAAAGATCAGAATGCCCAAAGCCACGGTAAAGCCCGATAAGAACGTACGCAGTTTGTTCTTTTGTATGGTCTCGAAAATTTCTTTCCAATTATCTCTACTGAACATATTGCGCGGCCCTAACTTGATTTACTTTTTTATCCTCGATGATTACACCATCCTTTAAGTGTACAATTCGTTTGCACATATCTGCAATATCGGGCTCATGGGTAACGATCAAGATGGTATTACCCTGGTCGTTGATTTTCTGAATAAGGTCCATAACCTCATAAGAGGTCGTACTATCCAATGCCCCTGTTGGCTCATCAGCCAAAAGCACTTTAGGTTCAGCTGCCATGGCGCGTGCAATGGCGACCCTTTGCTTTTGACCACCAGAAAGTTCACTAGGTAAATGCGATGCCCATTCTTTTAGGCCGACCTGCTCTAAATATTTCATCGCCTTTTCTTCGCGCTGCTTTCTAGGCATGCGCTGATAATATAAAGGTAAGGCCACGTTTTCCATGGCCGATTTATAATTGATCAGATTGAATGATTGAAAAACGAAGCCTAAAAACTTGTTGCGATAGTTCGCGGCTTTTGTTTCATTGAGATTGACGATAGGCACACCATCCAAGGTATATGAACCTTCGTCTAGCTCATCTAACATGCCTAAAATGTTCAACAAGGTGGATTTACCCGATCCCGATGAACCCATGATGGCCACTAATTCACCTTCTTCGACCGAGAAATTGATGCCTTTTAGTACATGCAGGGAATTACTTCCCATTTTATAAGATTTGTGAAGATCTTTTATTTCAATCATTTCAGTTTTGTTAGTTGTTTGGTAGTGGTATCCTACGAATATGGGTATAAGACCTACAAGGTGTTAATTTGTTACAAGAATCGTTCTAAATTTTATGTTAAAAAAAATTAACCTCCAAATTCTTGGGGTTTAACGGTGTTCCACACCTTTATTTTATCATTTTTATCAAGACCCGACCGAATTTCAACAAATATACCATCGCTAATACCCAACTCTATATCCCTACGTTCAAATTGCTGATTGGCAGTAGCTATTTCCACAAAGGGTTTTTTTGTTTTACCATCAAACTGCACAAGGGCTTCTTTCACTGCCAAAACACTGTCTGCTCGCCCTAGGATTATGGAAGCATTCGCACTAAGACCAGCCCTGATAAAGGTAGTGTCCTGTTTTTTCAGGGTGCCTTTAATTTCAAATTGAATAGCGCCGTTCTCGGCATTGCCTTTTGGCGCTATATAATCCAATATGGCATCGAATACAGCATTTTCTATGGCCCCAACGGTAATTTCCAAGGGAAGGTTCTCTTTAATCTTACCTACTTCCGATTCATCTACTTTTCCTTCGAAAATCATTTTCTCAACATCGGCAATAGCTGCAATGGTCGTACCTTCATTAAATGTGTTGCTCTCGATCACCTGGTTGCCCACTTCGACCGGCACCTCCAATACCATACCGCTGACCGTTGCCCTGATCTGCGTATTGGCAGCATTGCCATACCCTTGGGTGGTACCCGTTTTCACAATGTCATAACGCTTATTGGCCGCGGAATAAGCCTGCTTGGCCTGATCAAAGG
>JBATIN010000305.1:0-2002 GCA_049667765.1 Flavobacteriaceae bacterium | reverse complement strand
AGTGAAGAGATTCGCCGAGGTGTACCGCAGCGCTATGCCTATTAAAATTAAAAAACCCTCTTTTTAGAGGGTTTTTTTATACTATAGACCGGTAGTAAATTGGCCTTATTTTTTATTGACTTCTATTATATATTTCTGCAGCGCCATGGTCATTGACGGCGTTTCAGGTGTCGGGGCCTGTATGTCAATTCGTAGTCCAGCTTGGGTAGCGGCCTCAACCGTTGAATTGCCGAATACAGCAATACGTGTTTCGTTTTGCCTAAAATCGGGAAAATTCTTAAGAAGCGACTCAATACCCGAAGGGCTAAAGAATACTAGAATATCATAGTATACATCTCGCAGGTCAGAAAGGTCACTGATGACTGTTTTGTAAAAAATCCCCCTGGTCCAATCTATTCCTATTTTGTCCAAGGTTTCAGGCACGATGCTTTTTAAGGTATCGGATGATGGTAAAAGGAATTTTTCGTCCTTATATTTTTTAAAAAGGGCTGCCAGGTCGGCGAAATTCATTTTGCCTACATAAATCTTGCGCTTTCGATAGACCACATATTTTTGTAGATAGAAGGCAACAGCCTCCGATTGACAAAAATATTTCATTGAATCTGGTACTTTGAACCTCATTTCTTCGGCAATTCTGAAATAGTGGTCAACAGCGTTTCGGCTGGTAAGAATTATAGCCGTATAATTTTTAAGGTCTATTTTTTGTTGTCGAACCGATTTTGCATCGACCCCTTCAACATGAATAAAAGGCCTAAAATCGACTTTTACTTTTGCCTTATCTATTAGCTTGGAGTATGGAGAATTCTCCATCTTAGGCTCAGGCTGGGACACCAAAATCGTTTTTACCTTCATTAAACTTATTGTTTTAGATAGTTCGCAATAATAATAAACGGCGAAATTTCAAGAGCGCAAAGGTACAAAATAAAATAGAAAAAATTATTCGCGATGAACTTTTGATGATTACGCAATACATTGACCCAACCGATTGCATTTACCAGTAGAATTAAGAATAAAGCTACATAAACTACAAGTTTTGAGTCCTTTAACACATAGGCGAGCATCACGTTGGCAAGAAACATAATAATACCACTATGATTTAAATAAGAGAGTTTTTTAAAGATGATTTCGCTTATCGTACGGTTAGAGCCAAATATAAATCCATTGCTCAGTTGCAATAGTGTTTTTATAAAAATAAAAAGTAACAATGCAATCAAAATAAAAGGAAACAACATAGGTGATGTCGCATCAGTATGTGGCCTGAACAGCTTCCAAATAAAATAAACAAATAGTGAAAAATTTAAAAGCTGAAAAATACTGAAGAAAAGATGAAACCAGTTAACAAGCTTTTCCTTTTTGCTGTACATGAAAATGTACTTATTGTTAAAGGGAAGAATAATAAAATTCATGAACCGATTGTAAAATATCCCTTTTGCTATTACAATGAAAATTAGGCTACTAAAAATAACGATAGTAATCCAATCAACGTGAGTAAGGGTCCTTGCGATAGGTTCCATTATTCTATTTTTAAATTTTCTCCGTTTAGGCCGTAATCTAATCCGTTTTCCGATATCCCTAGCTTAATATATTCAGGGTCAATCATTTCAGATTTAGGAAGCTTAAACGTAAAATATGTCGTATCATTTGATTTTAAGCTCAAAATATTTTTCTCTTGGTGCAATTCGGTGATCGGTTGTATATCTCTTTTTTCTTTATAGGCATTAAGATAGGCTACCCCGAATTTTATTTTTTTTAAGTCGATATCCATGGAATAAGGGTTGAAAACCTTCAACCTCAAGTACTTTTCAAATGGCTTGCTTGGCAAAGGTTTATCGATGAAACAGCGCAGCTCTCGAAACGATTCAAAATCGTCGATAAACTTTGCATATAACGTATCTCCGTTAGCTCTTGAGTACCAAATATCGCGTTCGGGAATGTACTTGGAGACATAAAGTATTTTTTTATGTTGAACCCTGCTTTCTGAGCTATCGATAGAATATTGGTT
>JBATIN010000304.1:0-2115 GCA_049667765.1 Flavobacteriaceae bacterium | reverse complement strand
ATTACGCATTAAAGCTGGGCCTGGAATCAGATGTAGTGATTACCGGTGCTGCTCCTAATATTTTTACCGATGAACGATTAAAGCAAAACAAGTTGACTTTTAGATATGGTGAAAGAATATTTAAGGTTAGTCCATATGCCAAGTTCAACCCTCGAATCTTAAAAATGCTTTACTTGAACTACACTCGATACCGCAACAAAAATTTATTTATGTTATGCAATGGCGCATTTGTACACCAAGATTTACGCTGGGCAAAGATTAAACCCGAAAAAATGTATAAATGGGGATATTTTACAAAAGTGACGCCATTACATGCTGCGAAAGTTCTGGAAAACAAAAGACAAGCTAAGATAAAATTACTTTTCGTAGCTAGGCTCATACCGCTAAAACATCCCGATATGTTGATAGATTTAGGCGAAATGCTCAAAGCCAAAGGTTACGATTTTGAAATCAACATTATTGGTACGGGTGAAATGGAAACGGAACTAAAACGATCCACAACCGAAAGACAACTTGAACATAACATTCATTTTTTAGGTAATCTTCCAAATAACAGGGTATTGGAAGAAATGCAAAGTAATAACGCACTAATTTTTACAAGCGACCGAAACGAAGGCTGGGGTGCCGTAATCAATGAAGCCATGAGTAACGCTTGTACTGTAGTGGCGAGTCATATTGTCGGATCTATTCCTTTTTTGATTCAACACGGCAAATCTGGATTGGTATTCAAATCTGGCGATATTAAAGATTTGTTTAAAAAAGTCGAGCAGCTTATTTTAAATAGAGCTTCGGCCGAACAAATGGCCCTACAGGCCTATCATGATATTTCGAGTATATGGTCCCCACAAAATGCGGCAAACAATTTTCTTAAACTAGCTGAAAGTAAACTGAATAATTGCAAAAGTACTATTATCCAAGGGCCTTGTACCGAGGCCGAATATTTTCCGGAAAATTGGTTTGATAAGATTTCTGATTAAGCAGATTCGCCAGTAGAATACAAAAAAGTTAGTTAGTTTTTAAGCTTCATCCAGAAAAAAATGGAGTAATTGTTACCCGTTTTGTGTAACTTGAAGCCGATATTGGTAATGTGTACCACACCATTGCCAGAGCTTAATACGATGAAGGTCATTTCAACCAATTTAGGACAGCCCACGACCGTTTTATGGAATGGTAAAGAAGAACAGACCGGTATTTACAAATACCCTGTTAAAGAACCCTTGTTACTGCGTAAGTCGGATGTCGCCAAAGACACCATTATTAACCGGGTAAACCACGGTGGCATCAACAAGGCATGTTACCTCTTCTCAAAAGAACAGTACCCGTTTTGGAAACAGCTTTACCCACATCTGAAATGGAATTGGGGCATGTTCGGGGAAAACCTCACACTTGAAGGCATGAACGAATCCGTCATGCGCGTGGGCGATGTTTATAAAATAGGAAATGCCTTGGTACAAGTATCTCAACCTCGTGAACCCTGTTATAAATTGGGGTTACGCTTTGAAAATCAAAACATATTAAAACAATATATTCAGCATAGCTACCCAGGCACCTATGTTAAAATTTTAGAGGAAGGCACCGTTAAGACTGGAGACGTAGTTCGGTTGATTGAAGCATCAAAAAACGCATTGACCGTGAACCAATTTTTTGATCTGATGTTCTCCAAAGAAAAAGATCCTGAGCTTTTACAGCTGTTCATGACTAATGATTCGGTACCTACTTATAAAAAGGAACGAATGCAAAAATACCTTTGAACATTTTGATCTACCCTTGGCATCTGTATCTGATGGCGGCATTCTACATTTTTGCCGGTACTATGCATTTTGTAAAGCCAAAAATCTATTTAAGGATCATGCCAAGGTATTTACCAAGGCATAAACTATTGGTAGCGCTTAGCGGGATGGTTGAAATTACTTTGGGCTTAGGACTTTGCTTTTCCGCTACAAAAAATCTTGCGATTTTCAGCATCATTGGCATGTTGGCCATCTTTTTACTTGTTCACTTTTATATGTTAAGTTCAAAAAAGGCCGCCGCGGGATTACCCAAATGGGTGTTAATTCTGCGCATTCCCTTACAATTTGTGCTCAGGTCCTGGGCCTTTTGGTATATAGGCCTCGA
>JBATIN010000303.1:0-6631 GCA_049667765.1 Flavobacteriaceae bacterium | reverse complement strand
CTTTACAGTATGTCAATGAACTTTTTTAGATCGACCACCTTGTCTTGGCAGTCCAATTTCCGCTTCTTCGCCCCAATCAAAATATCTCATCGGCCCCAAAGCGGGTGCAAATATAAGATGGTTTTTTAAATTAAAAAGTTTATTTCAATCTTTTTTAATTATTTTTTTTTCCAACTTCGCTAACCCCTTAATCATAAGAAAATTAACCGAATTAAATTTGCTGAAAAAAGGGTTTTAAATTTAATCTAAAATCTAAATCCCCGCAAACTTTTTATGAAAAATAATACCCACTCTCCATTATATCAGCACAGAATCTATGCGAAAGGAGAAACATAATGACAGACCATCCCATTTTTGTCAAAATCGCCACAGTCAAAAACATATACCCTATATATTGTAAGCATCGAACCTACGACTTATCTTTGCAAACTTAATGCGATAAACAAAAGCATGATAAACATTACATTACCCGACGGGTCTATAAAAGAATTCGACAAAGGAAGCACTGCCATGGATGTGGCCATGAGCATCAGCGAAGGATTGGCCAGAAACGTAATTTCAGCAAAGTTCAATAACAACGTTGTAGAAACGAGTACTCCGCTTCAAGAAAACGGAAGCTTGGTGCTTTACACCTGGAATGACAAAGAAGGAAAAAAAGCGTTTTGGCACTCATCGTCGCATATTGTCGCCCAAGCTATAGAAGAACTATATCCCGGAGCCAAGCTTACCATAGGTCCCGCCATTGATAGTGGGTTCTACTATGACGTTGACTTTGGCGATCAGACCATATCTGATAAGGACTTTCAAAAAATAGAACAAAAGGCCCTAGAGATCGCTCGTGGCAAGCACGATTTTAAAATGCGACCTGTATCCAAAAAAGAAGCTTTGACGATTTACAAATCGCAAGGCAATGAATATAAAGTAGAGTTAATTGAAAATCTAGAGGAGGGAACGATTACTTTTTGTGACCACGACACCTTTACCGACTTATGTCGCGGGGGCCATATACCCAATACAGGAATCGTAAAGGCCATAAAAATATTGAATGTTGCCGGGGCATATTGGCGTGGTGATGAAAAAAAACCTCAGCTAACGCGAGTCTATGGTATTTCTTTTCCGAAACAAAAAGACCTAACCGAATATCTTGAATTGCTCGAGGAGGCAAAAAAAAGAGACCATAGAAAGCTGGGCAAAGAATTGGAGCTTTTTACTTTTTCACAAAAAGTTGGGCAAGGCCTTCCATTATGGCTTCCTAAAGGGGCTGCGCTTAGAGAACGGTTAGAGAATTTTCTAAAAAAGGCGCAAAAAAAAGCTGGTTACGAAATGGTGGTTACGCCTCATATCGGCCAAAAAGAACTTTATGTCACCTCTGGCCACTATGAAAAATATGGTGCGGACAGCTTTCAACCTATACATACGCCAAAAGAAGACGAGGAGTTTCTATTGAAACCCATGAATTGTCCGCATCACTGCGAAATCTACAATCACCGGCCTTTTAGTTATCGTGAATTACCCAAGCGATATGCGGAATTCGGTACCGTATACCGTTATGAACAGAGTGGCGAGCTACATGGCTTAACCCGAGTTCGTGGATTTACCCAAGATGACGCCCATATTTTCTGTACACCGGAACAATTGGACCAAGAGTTCAAAAACGTTATCGACCTATCACTATATGTATTAGGTTCTTTAGGTTTCGACAACTTCACTGCCCAGGTATCGGTTCGTGATTTGGAAACTCCTGAAAAATATATCGGTTCAATAGAAAACTGGGAAAAAGCAGAAAATGCAATCATTAATGCGGCGAAAGAAAAAGGGCTGGACTTTGTCATTGAAAAAGGGGAAGCTGCATTTTATGGCCCTAAACTCGACTTTATGGTAAAAGATGCGCTTGGAAGACAATGGCAACTAGGCACCATTCAAGTCGATTATAATTTGCCGGAACGTTTCGACCTAACCTATAAAGGAAGTGATAACGAGTCACATCGACCCGTAATGATACATCGTGCGCCTTTCGGAAGCATGGAACGCTTTATTGCCCTTTTACTCGAACATACCGGGGGAAATTTCCCGCTTTGGTTGATCCCTGATCAGGCTATTGTACTGCCTATAAGCGAGAAACATGAAAAATATGCCGAAAAAGTTTTAAAATCCTTAGAAAATAACGAAATTCGCGCCCTCATTGACAGCAGAAACGAGACTGTCGGGAAAAAAATACGTGAAGCAGAAATGAACAAAATACCATTTATGCTCATAGTTGGGGAAAACGAAGAAGAGGCAAATACCATTTCAGTGCGTAAACACGGTGGTGCTGATTTAGGCTCAATAACCGTAATTGACTTTGTCAACTTGGTCACTAAAGAAATAAATAGTACCTTAAAGTCGTTCAAAAATTAAAGTTTAACTAAAAAATATCAGTCATAGCAATACGTAAGAGATTTAGGCCCCAACCTAGAAGGGAAAATAAAAACCCCCACAAAATCAACGAAAAAGTTATTTCCCCCAATGTAAGATTGGTGGGTGATAACATTGAAGTAGGTGTTTACACTTTACAGCAAGCCATGGCCAAGGCAGAAGAACTTGGTCTTGATTTAGTGGAGATTTCGCCCAACGCCGATCCACCGGTATGTAAGGTAATCGATTACAAGAAGTTTCTGTACGAACAGAAAAAGCGAGAGAAGGTGATGAAGGCGAAGGCTTCTAAGGTAGTCGTTAAGGAAATTCGTTTTGGACCGCAAACCGATGACCACGATTACGAGTTTAAAAAGAAGCACGCCGAAAAGTTTTTAAAAGATGGTGCTAAGTTAAAAGCATATGTCTTTTTCAAAGGACGATCGATTGTATATAAAGACCAAGGCGAAATATTATTGTTACGCTTGGCCTCTGAATTAGAAGAATGGGGCAAAGTAGAACAAATGCCAAGATTGGAAGGCAAGAGAATGACCATGTTTCTCGCACCCAAGACCAAGAGCAAATAATGAATCAAGGTTAGGGCTTAGATCCTTACCAAAAAATATATTGTACTCTGGCCGCCTACCGCGGTCAGTTTAAGCATAAAGAAAGCTTCAGCAATACTTGGGGTTTCTTTTTACAAAAGTGAGTGAGATTAATATAAATAGGAAAAATGCCTAAACAGAAAACAAAATCGAGTGCTAAAAAGCGGTTTAAGCTTACCGGTACCGGGAAAATCAAAAGAAAGCACGCTTTCAAGAGTCATATCTTGACTAAAAAATCAAAAAAGCGTAAGCTAGCGTTGACACATGACACCCTTGTACACCAAGCCGATGTCAACAGCATTAAGGAACAATTACGTTTAAAGTAAGGATTCCTTAACAGGTAATTTAATCATTAACCATGGAGTTGGGCAAAATATAAAGTGTCGATTATCGGCCGCCTACTACAAAAACAATTAAAAAATTATGCCAAGATCAGTAAATGCAGTTGCTTCTAGAGCCAGAAGAAAAAAGGTAATGAAGCAAGCTAAAGGATACTTCGGAAGACGTAAAAATGTCTGGACAGTAGCCAAAAATGCGGTAGAAAAAGCAATGCTTTATGCATACCGCGATAGAAGAAACAAGAAAAGAACCTTCCGTGCCTTATGGATAACCCGTATCAATGCGGGAGCAAGACTTCACGGAATGTCGTATTCACAGTTTATGGGCAAGGTAAAAGCCGGTAACATCGAATTAAACCGAAAGGTTTTAGCCGATTTAGCGATGAATCACCCTGATGCCTTCAAAGCTATCGTAGAAAAAATAAAATAGAGTAAGCAATATCTCATCTCACTTAAAAAGACCCGCTAAAAGTGGGTCTTTTTGTTTTCAAATATAATTAGGTAGTCTTTATTTTATCAATTGCCGCCTTGAATTCATGCCAGTTAATAAGTTCATCGCCATTAGTGTCATAGCCTTCAACTAGTTTAGTAGAAACAATACCTCTTATAAATCCGCTTATTTCCGCTTCTTTCAATAGCGTCAAAATTTCGCGTTTAGTAAGTTTTCTATCATTGTCTTCATCAAAGAATTCAAATGCCTGTTCCGGTGTAGCAAAATGCTTAGTAATCAGAATTTGTATTTTATTTAAAATGGATTCCTCTGTTGTCATAAAAAGGGTGTTAAGTGTTAAGTAAAACATTATAAAAAACTAAATACCCCATGCTGTGATTACCAAATTTCTTCCTGAGGCATGATTTCGATGCTCGCAGAGGTAAACTCCCTGCCAAATTCCAAAGTTTGGTTTACCTTTAGTAATCGGAATTTGAACCGAAGCCCCCAACAACGAAGCCTTAATATGGGCCGGCATATCATCTGAGCCTTCATAATCATGTGTAAAATAGGGTGCATTTTCAGGAACCATTACATTCATATGACTTTCAAAATCGTCGCGTACTGTAGAATCTACATTTTCATTTAGGGTTAAACTTGCGGAAGTATGTTTAATAAATACCTGTAGCATTCCAGTATTGAATTGTTTGATCTCTGGTATGGAATCCAACACCTCCTTTGTAATCAAATGAAAACCTCTACAATATGCAGGAAGTCGTATTTCTTGCTGATAAAATTTCATAAACAGTTGTATTATAATAATCCATAAACATCAACTTGGCTCCCTCTGCCCTATGGGACACCTCCCCCTTTTGGGGAAGAAAAACTTAGATTTATTGTAAAACTAAACGATCATAAGACCTTTAACAAATATCTTTGCCAACTTGAAACCTTAACTATGGACCTTTCCAAAATAAAGCTAGTTGTTACCGACATGGACGGGACGCTATTAAATTCCGATCATGAGGTAAGTGCTATGTTCTTTGAGCTCTTTGCAGAACTTAAGAAAAGAAATATTCTTTTTGCCGCTGCTAGCGGAAGACAGTTCAATAGTATTGTTGATAAGCTATATCCCATTAAAGATGATATCATCGTAATTGCCGAAAATGGCGGATTTGCTATGTACAAGGGTAAAGAGATCGTTTCTACTCCCCTACCCAACCATCAAAAAAGTCAGGTTTTGGAAACACTTTCAGCTATAAAAAATATCCATCCCGTACTTTGCAGCAAAGGCAATGCCCATATTACGCATACTTCGGATGCCTTTGTCGATAAACTAAGGGAATATTATACCGAATTTGACATCCTCGATAATCTGAATGACCACGAAGGGGAGATTTTAAAAATCGCCATCTTCCATTTTGAAAGCTCGGAAAAGTATATATATCCTGGGGTAAAACATTTAGAAGGGGACTTAAAAGTAAAAATTTCCGGTGAAAATTGGGTCGATATTTCTAGTCCCAATGCCCATAAAGGCTATGCCCTACAAAAAGTACAGGCCATGCATGGCATAAAGCCAGAAGAAACCATGGTATTTGGCGATTATAACAATGATCTAGAAATGCTGGCTTTGGCAAAATACAGCTTCGCCATGGAAAATGCACACCCGAACGTAAAAGCGGCCGCAAACTATTCAACTACCAGTAACAATGACCTTGGGGTAGAACGAATTTTGAAAAAACTTTTGAGCTAATTGTTTCATATTCAAGATTCAAAGTTCAATTGCTATTTCGGAGCTGTTCAAAGTTCTAGGCAATAATATCTTTTCATTAACCTTCAACTTTGAATCTGCCAACGGCAGCATTGGACTTTGAACTTCTTAAGTTTTCTGCTTCTTCTTACGTGCGGCAGGAAACAGTACATTGTTTAGTATCAATCGATACCCCGGGGAAGTTGGGTGTAATTCCAGTTCGGTTTTTGGGTCCCCTACCCGATGCTGGTAATCTTCTGGATCATGGCCCCCATAAAAAGTAAAAAAACCTTTTCCTTTTATTCCATGCACATAACGGGCCTCACCGTTTATTTTGTTTTCGCCCAATACCATAACGGTAGGTTTTAGCTCTTCCCTTGTAAAAGCTGTAGTCTGGCCCATAAACCCTTTCACCAAGGCAGTATGGTTCTGACAGAGCATGGTGGGCACGGGATCCCATTTTGCCGAGAAATCCATCAGCGAAAAATAGTCGGTTTCTTTCTGCATTCTTCGCTTTTCAGTCATGTCAATAGATGAAAACTCGTATTTATTCGGGTTACGTTCCAAAACAAAGTCAGTAAAAGCGAATGTTTTATTGAAGTCTAGTTTACTCTGATAGTTGGCATCTGAAGGATCGCCATCGAACATGGGTTCGCAAATATCCACCCCATCGGCCGCTAGCGCTATATCGAAACTATCGGTGGCCGAACACATGGCGAACATGAAGCCCCCGCCAATTACGTAGTTCCTAATTTTTAAGGCGACAGCTCGTTTTTCTTCCGAAACCTTCTCAAATCCTAATTTGTAGGCCAAGGCTTCTGCTTCTTGCTTTTGCTCAATATACCAAGGTGCGGCCCTGTAAGCACCATAAAACTTGCCATATTGCCCGGTAAAGTCTTCATGGTGCAAGTGCAGCCAATCAAATAGCACTAGTTTATCTTCCAATACTTCTTCGTCATAGACGGTTTCATAAGGGATCTCGGCATAGGTCAAAACCATAGTTACGGCATCGTCCCAAGGGGGATTCCCTTTTGGACTGTACACCGCTATTTTTGGTGCTTTTTCAAGGATTACCGCTTCCTGGTTTTTAGAAGGACTACTGATATCATCTAAAATG
>JBATIN010000302.1:0-1668 GCA_049667765.1 Flavobacteriaceae bacterium | reverse complement strand
GTTGTAACGCCTTGTAATTATCGTACATACCACTCTCAAAGACTACAATGTTGAAACCCAATTGTTCATGTAGCGCTTTAATGAGTTCCACTTTTTTATCAAAAACGGCCCCATCACCATGGGTTTGCTCTCCAAGCAATACTATTTTAGAATTTTTTAGGGGAGACAGGTCTTTTAAATTATCTTGAGAATAAGCCTTTAGGCCAAGGAGGAGCCCTAATATTACAAAAAACGATTTTTTGATCTGAAAGTACTTCATCCTAAGCATTTTGTAAAACCGATTCTACTTTAAGAATATTCTTTAATCTCGTTTGAGAGTGAATCGGTCTGTTCGGCCACCGTATACCGTGCCTCGTTTTTACGTGAGCGGATCAAAATTTCACCTAAAAAGCCAGCTAGAAACAGTTGTGAACCTATAATCATAGCAGTCAAGGAGATAAAAAACTGGGGGCGGTCGGTAATCAACCTTCCCGTTTTGTTGATGAAAAGTTTGTCAATACCCAGGTAAAGGGCAAAACCTAAGCCTATGATAAACATGAGCACGCCCAGGGCACCAAAAAGATGCATAGGCCGTTTGCCGAATTTTGATACGAACCAAATGGTAATCAAGTCTAAAAATCCGTTGATGAATCGTTCCATACCAAATTTTGTTTTACCGTATTTACGTGCCTGATGTTGCACTATTTTTTCGCCGATTTTAGTGAAACCCGCATTTTTAGCCAAAACGGGAATATAGCGGTGCATTTCGCCATGCACCTCGATCGTTTTTATCACATCCTTGCGGTACGCTTTTAGTCCACAATTGAAATCGTGCAGTTTTACCCCCGATGTTTTTTTGGCGGCCCAATTAAAAAGTTTAGAAGGCATATTTTTAAAGAGGACCGAATCGTAGCGTTTCTTTTTCCACCCCGAGACCAAATCGTAGCCTTCTTCTATGATCATTTTATAAAGGCCGGGTATTTCTTCGGGATTGTCTTGTAGGTCGGCATCCATAGTAATGATCACATCACCCGAAACGGCTTTGAACCCTGCATGCAGGGCCTGAGATTTGCCGAAATTCCGTTGAAAACGAATGCCTTTTACCTGTTCATACTCTTGGGCCAGTTGCGAGATAATGCGCCAAGACCCATCGGTGCTACCATCGTCAATAAAGAGGATCTCATAAAAAAACCGATTGGATTGCATCACCTGTTCAATCCAATCATGAAGTTCTATTAACGACTCTTCTTCGTTAAGTAGCGGAATGACTATGGATAATTTCATGCAATACTTCTGAAAGTAGTATCAAAAGTACGAATTAGTTAAGATCTTCGGTCTTTTTAAGTATCAGTGCGGGAATTAGGGAGAAAATAAATCCAGATACGACAACGTATAGTAGGCCAAACATCATTTGCATAGTTGGGGTCTGAAACTTCTTCATTGCCTCCATTTGTGTATCGATCTGTTCAGGAGTCAACTTCGTTGTTTCCATCATTTGTCCTTTTTGGAATTCCATGGCTTTGTTCATCATATCAGGGTCGATCACGTTGGCCATAATTTGATTGAAGAGTATACCGATAATGCCCCCGATCAAACAGATTCCAACGCCTATTTTTAATCCTTGGCCGAATGTCATAAAGCCATTATTGGCTTTTTTAAATTGTAGAAGACCTATGACAATAGCTGCCA
>JBATIN010000301.1:0-4139 GCA_049667765.1 Flavobacteriaceae bacterium | reverse complement strand
AGGCTTAGTAGGGTCGGCAGCAAGTTCAAAGGCATTTTTAGCGACCATTTTATTGTGCTTTTCTACGGCATTCCTCATATCTTCTGTAGATTTCATGATTTCATCGAGATATCCTGAAACGGTTTTGTGCCATTGCTTGAATTCGAAAGGCAAGACATCGGCATTGGCCAAACGAAGGGTAATTCGACCTGCGGTATTTGCCAGTGCTACACCATAGGCAAACTCGGGATCTTTGAATCTTTTGTAATGCGGGTAAGTGTCATAAATCGTGTGGTACTCGCCCCCTTCGTTTTCGCCGCCAAACCCTAAATTTAGTGAAGCGATACCAGCGTGTTGAATAAAAGGGGTATAATCAGATCCTGAGCCTAAGGCTGAAAGGCTGAATTCACCCTCACCGCCATTCACCAAACTGGCTGCATTTCTTCTTTCTTTTACCGAAACACCCCGCTGCGGATCGGTAACGTCCCCAGCCACTTCACTGACCATGGCTTCTAAAGAATGTGAACCGCCGGCGCCTAAAAATCCACGGCCATTGCCATCGGTATTGATATAGGCTACCAGTTTTTCTTGTAACTCTTTTTTATGATCTTCAACCCATTCGGTGGAACCTATGAGGCCTTCCTCTTCGGCATCCCAAGCCGCATAGACCAAAGTACGTTTTGGTTTCTGGCCCTTCTTTGCCAGTTCTCCAATGGCTCGGGCTTCTTCCATAAGCGCGACCATTCCGCTAATAGGATCGTTCGCACCATGTACCCAAGCATCATGATGATTGCCACGCATGACCCATTGATCAGGGAATTCAGTTCCTTTCATCGTCGCGATAACATTATGGGCAGGTACCAGTTTCCAATCGAATTCTAGTTTTAAATGCACTTTAGCAGGACCCGGACCGATATGATAGGTAATCGGTAGTCCGCCCCGCCAAGCTTCTGGCGCGACCGGTCCTTCCAATGCGGCCAGTAAAGGTTCCGCATCTTCATACGAAATGGGCAAAACAGGTATTTTTGTTATGGTCGGTGCATCTTTACGATCTAAACGTTTGGCGTCTTTGGTCGCCGCATAACCAGGAGTCAATACGTCACCAGGGTAGGTGGGCATATCCATGACCGAACCTCGTTGTACCCCTGTTTTGTTTTTAAATGCTCCTTTTGGATAGACATCGCCTTGCACATATCCGTCATCTTGTGGATCGGAATAAATAATACATCCTATAGCTCCTTTTTCCGCTGCCAATTTTGGTTTTATCCCACGCCACGAACCTTGGTATTTGGCAATGACGATTTTTCCTTTGACATCGATGCCCAACTTTTCTAATTCTTCATAATCTTTGGGGATGCCGTAGTTGACGAAAACCAAGTCTGCGGTTACATCCCCATCTGTAGAAAAGGCATTGTAACTGGGTAATAATGCATCGCCCTGAGCAGTAAATTCATCGCCCTCTACCGGTACGGCCGTCAATTTCGCCTTGTAGCTCGTCGGTCCGGTCATTTCCAACACCCGTGTTTTTGGATAGGGAAACAAAATATCATAGGTTTCGATTTTGGTCTCATAGCCCCACGATTTGAACTGCTTTTGAATCCACTCCGCGTTTTTTTGCCCATACTCCGTGCCAACCCAATGAGGTTCGGCAGCCATAAATTGCATCCATTCATCAAGGTTTTTAGGCGATAATTTCGCTTCAAAGGCTTTTTCGAGTGCTGCCTCTTTTTTGGCATTTTCAGGAGTGAACCCAATCATGGTTTCTTGGGCATGTGAGAAGTAAAATGCGAATAGGAATAAAAAGGTGATTAAATACTGTTTCATGTCTGTTTTGAATTAGGTAAGGAAGTTAATTTTTTTGACGCGATATGGCAACCTGATTTCAATTTCTTTTTTCGGGCACACTAAAATTTTTGGTGGCGTCATCCAAAACCAAGACCCAATCGTGGCCCTTTCCCGAGGTTGGAGGTGTAATTTTAACTTTAGCCGCTTTTGTTAGTTTCGATGCTTCAAAAGTATTGCCGGTTCTTGGGTCGTACCATTGGCAATTAAGCACGCTTCCAGATAGATTCGATAGATCCAAATGTGTTGCTTTTCCGGTTGGAAAATAAATCATGGCATAGGTTCCTTCTTTGTCTCGTGTGGCGATGACATAGGCGTTGTCATCATCCTGAACATCTAATACCATGGATTGATCAGGAATACGGCTTAGATAGGGGCGCGAAAGCATTAAATTTTTCAAATGTTTTACTTGGTTCGCCATGGGTAGGTCCAAAGCCTCTGGCCACGGGCGTAGGGGAGTGTTGATGCCCTTTTTATCCAATTTGTACATCTGCCATACATCATGGCAACCATAAGTCTGGCCTAGGGCCCCGGCAAATACGTTCCAGTACATAATACGCCGGATATCATCGGCAACGCTGTAACCCAACTCTTTGGCATTGAAACAATTTGGATGGTCTTCATAAAGGGGTTCTCCATCTAAAGTGGGTTTCGTAGGGGAGAGTGCATAATCGTGTGCGATGTGTTTATAGGTACCTTGGTTAGCGCAATGCCCCGTTTGATGCATATTAAAATCCAACCATTTTTGATTGTGGAACCAAGTCGAAGATCCACCCCCTTCTTTAGGCTGTGGGTGGTAACTCATCAAAGTCGCGTCATATCCCCCGGCGGCCTCGGCAATACCTTCGGCCATTTGATTCCAGATGTCAACATCGTCGGTATTTTCCCGTGGGGTTCGGTCGCCTCCAATAATCCAGATAATGTTATCATAATCTTTGTAACGATTGCCGATCCATTTGCCAAAGGTCCTCGCATTTTTTGGGGTGAATATTTCAGGTCCTGTTCCCCAGTTGTCTTTGAATACCTTGTCGCCCCAGGTGGGCAAAAGCGCTATGTACATATGTAAGCTATCGGCTTTTTTGATGATATAGTCCACATGTTTAAAATATTCCGGATCAGGCGTTTCGGGATTGTTGTTTAATAGCGGGGTCTTGCCATAGGGGTTTGGGGTGTTCAAGCCATCGATTTCGGCCAAGGCGACCGCTTGTATGACATTGAAACCTTGTAATGCCCTTTTTTCAAGGTACATATTGGCTTCTTCCCGGTCGCATCGGTGAAAAAGTTCCCAGGCGGTGTCGGCCATGTAGAAAAACGGTTCGCCGGTCTCGGTAACCAAGTATCGATTGTTTTCGCTGACTTTTAATTTTTGTGCGAACGAAATATTCAGCACTAAAACAGTAAAAACTAACGTAATAAAAAGCCGCATAATTCATAAGATTTAAATCAGCATGAAGATACGGTTTTTGTGATTTAATCGATAATCGAGATGTATATGCTCCGCCACTTGCGTAGAAATTAAACTTGAATTTCCTTTCAATGCCCCGTGGGCTTGCCCCGAGGTAGTATATGAACTAAAACTTCGCTATAATTCCTTGAGTTATTATAGCTGTGGTACGGCTTTCACCTTATATTTTCGCTGCCAAAAAATAATGTAAAAGGTTCCTATAACCGATGGCAATATCCAAGCGACCAAACTTCCTATGCCCGCACCTGCAATAATGAATGCAGTTACCGAAGCTATCAGGGCACCCATCATACGTGATATATGGTTAAGCAACCAGGCATTCTTGATTTCCTTGAATTTTTTATAGAAAATAAAATCACCAATGGTCAAAAGTATACCGAAGCCACCGAATACCGAAAATAGCACGCTATTCTCTGTACCAGAAATTAGGCCTAAAACACCTAGGCCCATCATAATCATAGAGATGATCAACATACTGCCAGATATCACATAGTCGAGAGTTGCTGCCTTTGGCTTTCTCTTAGGCTTAAAATTCAATGAACGATTGCCGGCCAGTACCATATAAATAGTAAAAAGCCCTATTAGAAAGAGAAACGTATTTTCATGGCCCGGCATGCAGGCTATAGGCAATGAAATGCATGAACTGGTCAACATACCGATCGAAAATAGTTTACCTGTACGTTTATGTAGGGCTCCTCCTTTTTTAAAGATCATACTGGCAATGCCGGTAAGAAGTCCTAATCCGCCAAAAAAGGCATGTACATAAACGGCTGTTTTTATTGCTTGCTCCATGTTGGTAATTTGTATTGCAAGCATAAAATTCAGCTATTCCCTAAGCTTTTCAAAGTAATAG
>JBATIN010000300.1:0-2222 GCA_049667765.1 Flavobacteriaceae bacterium | reverse complement strand
ACCCTCGCCTGCCCAAAAGGTAAAAATATAGCCGCTTTGACTATACACGGCTGTTTGGGTGTTGAGTGTAAGGGTTGAAGTTACGGGCGTATATGTATCCGTTGGAATATCATGGTTGGCCGGGGTGTTCACGTACAAAAATTGATTGCCGTCTGGAATCGTCGTGTAATTCGCGGGTGCAGAAGGAAAATCGTGGGTTCCCCATCCATAGGCGCTGGCAACCCATCCCTGCGGAATGTCATTGTATGGAACGGCATCTTCGAAACTTTGACTTGGAATATAGATCTCACATTCATCGGCATCTAAAATCAGGTCACCATCTACATCTTGCGCAAAGCCAGACATCGACATAACCAGTACAGCAAAGAAAACTAGACTTTTGGCCACTGCACGAATTGATTGTCTTTTTTCAAGGTATATTTGGGGATTCATAGACGCTTAAATTTTACCGTACAAAAATAGGCACACCGAATTATCCTACATTATAAATTCGTTGTTCTTACCTATTTTTTGTTAAGAATGCTTTTTCTATCGTTTAAACGTTAACTCTTGTAAAATAGTATTGCAATTAAGAAGGTAGTTCATCGACGAAATCCTGTAGATAGGCGTATCGGGGAGTAAGCTTCCCATTCTGTGTCATACGGGCTCGATGCAAGATTCCGTCTTTATCCTTATTAAAAAAAGCAGGAATCACATTTTTTAGAAAAGCATCGCCAAAACCTAAGCTGGCATCGCGCGGAAGTTCACAGGGCAGATTATCGACCGCCATGACCGCAATGGCCGATTTGTTCTTAAAATCAGTTTCTTTTTCCGTTTTTGGGTCGTAGCCATATATCGGTTTGGCAATCGTGGAAGGTCGAATCGTAGTCGCCACCGGGCCATCGATATCACAACTTATATCGGCTACCACTTTTATTTTAAAATCGGGGTGTTTTGCATCTTCACGGGTATAGAGGTAAGGTGATCCCTGCCCATAAAAATGCCCTGCAATATACAAATCCGTTACCTTGGCAAACCTGAAAAAATTTGATTTATAATCTTGCGGATTGGCAAAAAAGTCCGCTTTATTACCGCGAACCCCATCTTTGCGCTTATTGTATTCAGAAGCATCGATCTGACAATAGACCGGTTCGTTAAATTCTTCTTCTAGGTATTCCGTAACGTTTACCCTTCTTAGTCCCATGCCATCCAACATTTCGCGGGCACCATTGCCTACCCGGCCACGGCCTGTTAGGAGCACCTTTACCTTGGGCAACTTCGATTTTATTTTCTTTAGTTCGGTAATCAACGCAGGTTGGTCTTTTAGAGTTTCGGCTTTGGGCAATTCAAAACGTCCAAACTTTAAACCCAATGTCCTAAAACCATTGTAGGCACCCACAATACCGGCATATCTACCAAAGGCAACCAAGCGTTGCTCTTTTGGATTGGTAATGACCTCGTGGTCATAAAGCTCTATATTTTTTTCAAGGATGGCCAATAGCAATTTGCGATTATAAGGCTGCTTTTTTATAGTATGGGAAAAGAAAAAATATTTTTTATTCGGGATAAGGTGTTCGATAGGTACTTCTTTGACGCCAAGTAGCACGTCGCATTCTTCCATACGGGAAGCGACCTCAATGCCAACCGCCCGGTACTCGGCATTCGAAAAAGTACGGATGGGGGAAGGTTCTACAATAATTTCTGCTTTCGGATTATTGGAAAGGACTTTTTGACAGGCTTCTGGAGACAGCACTACACGCCTATCTGGCGGATTTTTACGTTCTCTGATGATTCCGAACTTCATAAATGGGTTTGGTATAAATTTTGTCTAAATTAGTTTGAATTGTATCGGTGCGCAAACTTTTGGGTATCTTTGCAATCCTTTTTCGATAATCGAATCGAAAAATCGTTCTTTGAAAAAACAATGAGGGAATGAAGTACAAAAATATACAGTACATCATTCCATAACACGTTCGCCCGATAGCGAATGCTATCTCATTATGGGGCCGACTGGTTTTGACAGCGAGACCAATGGCAATGTAAGCATGTCGAGCGCTGGGGTACAGCTCGTTAATATCATACTTCACACTTTTAATTGGCGATAATAACTACGCTCTTGCCGCTTAATCCGAATTATAGTAGGATTTAGCCTCGTCTCTACTAGGTAGAGAAGCGAGATGTTCCTGAATAGCCCCTGTCGACGGCGATTCAATCAGGAGCACCATAAATGTCGATATAAGGGT
>JBATIN010000299.1:0-4656 GCA_049667765.1 Flavobacteriaceae bacterium | reverse complement strand
CTGGTCGTCTTGCCAAGTAAAATAAAAGGAGATAAACGAAAAAAACAGGGCTATGCTAAAAAGCATTAACAAGCTTCCTAGAATAATTTTATTTTGTTTGGATAATTTGAAAGTAGTGCCTTTTTTGGTAGTGGTCGGCTTAGACTTTCTTCCCTTTTTTGCCATTAAAACATTGATTCTGGGGGTAAAAATACAAATTTACTCGATAATCGAGATTTAAATGCTCCAATGCTTGTTTCGAAGATTTAAAGTTATTTCCTTCTATATACCTAGTAGGCTTGCCCCGAGGTAGTTGACTATTGAAGAAATGGCCTGTGGTCTTCTAAAAAAGTTTAGGCAGGTATATTATAAATCCTATAATCACCGAGGCACTGGAGACTATCATAACCGCTCCTGCCGATATATCTTTAATAAAGCCGATCTTTTCATTAAAATCAGGATGAACAAAATCGGCCATTTTTTCAACTGCGGTATTTAAACCTTCAATACTCAAGACAAGGGAAATCGCAAAAATCTGAAGGATCCATTCTACGCTAGTAATGTCAAAATAGAAACCAAGAGCGGTCATGATCAACCCGATAAAAACCTGCACTTTGATACTGGCTTCGGTACGAATCAACAGAATTGCCCCGCGAACCGCATAGCGAATCGCCTTTAACCGATTTACCAAAAAAGATTCATTAGGCATTTTTCAGTGCGTCTATGGCAGCTGAGTAGTTAGGCTCATCTACAATTTCAGGAACTTGCTCTGTGTGAATGACCGTACCATTTTCATTTAAAACCACAATTGCCCTTGAATGAAGGCTTTGAAGTGGACCATCAATGATTTCAACTTGATAAGTCTTTCCGAAGCTACCATTACGGAAATCAGAAAGCATTTGAACATTTTCAATGCCTTCGGCACCGCAAAATCGGGCTTGGGCAAAAGGCAAATCTTTAGAAATACAGAGAACAACAGTGTTTTTGAGTTGAGTAGCTTCTTTGTTGAACTTTCGAACAGATTTAGCGCATGTACCAGTGTCAATGCTGGGAAAAATGTTCATCACCACTTTTTTTCCTTTGAAATCTGACAAGGATGCCGAGGACAAATCACCTTTAGTAAGTACGAAATCATCTGCCTTATTTCCTTTTGAAGGTAAATTTCCTAAAGAATGTATGGTATTTCCATGTAACGTTATCGTAGCCATTTTTTTGCTGGATTTAAATTTTGCGTGAAATTAAAAATAATCGATGGATTCAAGAACATTAGCATAGATTAAATTCTATAATATCACTTTAGACTAAAGTAATCTTCGATTATAATTATTGTATTTTGTAAATATAGGTACCTTACTTAGCACTAGATTTAGTCAATTGCTTAATTTTTATACCTAATCCAGCGAATATTAAGGTCATTATTGGGCTTAGCCAATTAAATATGGCATAGACGAAATATTCTCCAACGCCAACACCCAGAACACCACTATGATAGGCTCCACAAGTATTCCATGGAATCAAGACCGAGGTTACCGTCCCTGAATCTTCTAAGGTACGGCTTAAATTTTCAGGGGCTAACCCTCTGTCTTTATATGCTTTGGCGAACATTTTTCCTGGAACAACAATGGCTAAATATTGATCAGAAGCCGTAACGTTAAGCGCCAAACAACTGGTAACTGTACTTGCAAAAAGCCCGAAAGTTGATTTAGCCATACTCAATAACGATTTGGTTATACGCGATAATGCGCCAATACCATCCATAATGCCACCAAACACCATTGCGCAAACAATAAGCCATATCGTACCTAACATACCAGCCATACCATTTGATGAAAATAAATCGTTCAATGATGGATTGTCGGTGGCAATTGAAGTGCTCACGGTTATCGACTTCATAATGCCTTTATAACCCGATTCAAACGTTAAAACTGAAGCCCCACCAATGGTTGCAACTACTTCTGGCTGAAAAATAATGGCAAATAAACCACCCAATAAAGTTCCAATTAAAAGGGCTAATAAGGGTGGAGTTCTCTTTAGAATCAGTAAAACTACCACCACTGGAACTAAAAACAGCCAACCATTTATATTGAAGGTTGCATCCATTGAATCTAATAGTGATTTTGTATCCACTGTTCCTGATGCATCCAAAGTAAATCCTATAATTATAAATGCCACTAGTGTTACTGTAAACGTAGGAATGGTCGTTATGGTCATGTATTTAATATGTCCGAATAGATCACCGCCTGCCATTGCGGGAGCTAAATTGGTAGTATCGCTCATGGGTGATAATTTGTCGCCGAAATAGGCTCCAGAAAGAACGGCTCCAGCGGTCATGCCCATAGGAACGCCCAAGGCGGTTCCTATTCCGATCAACGCTATACCCACAGTAGCAGAAGTTGTCCAAGAACTCCCTGTTGCAATAGATATAATCGAGCAAATAACCACAGTGGCCGCTAAAAAGATAGTAGGATTTAATATTTGAAGTCCATAATAAATCATAGACGGAATAATCCCACTGATCAGCCAAGTTCCTGAAAGCGCCCCGACCATGAGTAAAATAAGTAACGCGCCCGTTGTGGATTTGACGTTTTCTGCAACTTCTGCCATCATTTGCTCATAAGACACTTTATTGAAGAAACCAACGATAGCAGCCGCCGCACCACCCAATAAGAGTATGAATTGGTTGGATCCACTTAAAGCATCGTCTCCAAAAACAAATACATTATAGGCCAACATGCCGACCAAGATGACGACCGGCAAGAGTGCTTCCCAAATGCTCAGCTCTTTGTTCTCTACAATATGTTCGTTCTCACGGTGATCGTCAGTGTGCATGTCTTCCATGTATCAAATAGTTTGGTTACCCCGTAATATTACGATTTTGGCAAAGGCTGTGCAAATTGGTCGAACAGTTTCAAACTATACCTGTGTCGAAACATCATTTTGAATGTCTAAATACGTCATGCAAGACTTCATCAATTCATAAGTTCTGTGAATATCGTTGTCCAGACCTATTGAGAAACGTATAAGTCCGTCACCTAGGCCCATGGCTTCTTGTTCTTCCAAAGGAATTTCTGATGAAGTGGAAGTGCCCGGAGCACTAAAAAGTGTTTTGTAGAAACCTAAGCTTACTGCCAAATAGCCAAGTTTTTTATCCTGCATCATTTCCATGAGGGCATTTGCATTTTTCAATGAGCCTACATCCAAAGTAAGCAACCCACCAAAACCGTATTCTGGATTCATTTGTCGTTTTAGCGTCTCATGTCCAGAATGCGATTTTAGTCCTGGATAAACAACGCGAAATCCGTCCTTTTCAAACTTCTCGGCCAAATACTGGGCATTTTCACTGTGCTTCTTCATCCGTATGTGCAAGGTTCGCATATTCTTTAGGATGGAGGCTGCGCGAAGACTGTCCAAGGTACTTCCCAAGAGCATTCCTGCGCCATTATTGACATCCTTTAGTGAAAGACAGAAATCTTTGGTGCCGCAAACTACACCCGCAACACAATCGCTAGTACCGTTTATGAATTTAGTAAGACTATGGATGACAATTTCTGCGCCTAACTTGGCAGGTGCCATAGACAAAGGCGAAAAGGTATTGTCGACCACTAATGGAATACCATGTTTTTTTGCCAATTTTGAAAGTGCTTCGATGTCCGCAATTTCCAAAAGGGGATTGCTGACCGATTCGCAATAGATCATTTTGGTATTAGGGGTCATGGCCATTTCGACAATTTCAAGATTCGTGATGTCGACGAAGTCCGTTTTGATGTCGAACTTTTTTAAAAAATTCTTCATGAAGGCATAGGTTCCCCCATAAATGGTACGACTGCTTACAATATGGTCTCCCGCACTGCACAACTGCATGATCACCGCCGAAATTGCCCCCATGCCACTGGCCGTTACATTGGCCGTTTCAGTGCCTTCCATGGCCGCTAGGGCTTCGCCGAGATACAGGTTGCTAGGGGAGGAGTGCCTGCTGTAGAGGTAGCAACCCTCGGTATTTCCTTCGAAAGTATCGAACATGGTCTTTGCAGAAAGAAAAGTGTAGGTAGAGGAATCTGAAATCGAAGGGTTCACGCCCCCATATTCCCCAAAATATTGTAAGTCTTGTAAATTATCAGCTGATTTGTAGTTCATAATTCTATGATTTAGACTATAAATTTAACGTGAAACGGATATATTATCAATAATTATTTAAGTTTATAGAAAATAAAACTAAAATTATACCATTATATAGATTATATAATTGAATTTCTTGGATTTTTCCTCCAATAAGCGAAAGTAAATCATGATAAAACTAGACGCCACCGACAAGAAGTTATTGGCCCTTTTGCAGGCCGATAGCAAAAGGACAACTAAAGAATATGCGCACCATTTGGATCTCTCCGTTACGGCGGTGTATGAGCGGATCAAACGTCTAGAGAAATCAAACATCATTACCCGCTATGTTGCACTGGTAGATAAATTGAAAGTGGACAAGGCCTTTGTCGTCTTATGCCACGTAAGATTAGCACAGCACATCAAAGAATTTGTTATACAATTTGAACGCGAGGTTTTGCAATTGCCTGAGGTGGTTGAATGTTATCATATCAGCGGTGACTATGATTATATTTTAAAGATTTATGTCTCTGACATGGAAGACTATCGTGAATTTATGGTAAATAAGCTCACCGCCATCAA
>JBATIN010000298.1:0-3088 GCA_049667765.1 Flavobacteriaceae bacterium | reverse complement strand
TGATTTTCGCATGCTTTATAGGAGTTGCCCAGACTAGCGATGACGAAAAAACCTATAAAAAACGCGTTCTTGAATCGACGGAAGTCGATTTTTTGAGCAGTTATTATGCACAAGATGGAGATAATGCAGCGGTAACAGGCGGACTTGGAACCGAAAAGCTGACCGATGCTACCGGTACGATAATCGTATCGATACCGATGAACGACGACGACGTTTTGACTATCGATGCCGGGGTCTCGGCATACACTTCGGCCTCTTCTAGTAATATCAACCCCTTTGATAGTGCGAATGCGAACCCTTTTGTGGCAAGTTCCGGCGCATCAAGTAATGATGTATGGACCAACCTTACCGGTAGTTATAGCCATAGTTCCGACAGCCGTAATGATATTTGGTCAGCTAAATTTTCAGTGTCGAGCGAGTATGATTATTTCTCTTTAGGATTTGGGGGCAGTTATGCAAAATTGTTCAACGAAAAGAACACCGAGCTAAGCATAAATGCAAATTTTTATTTTGATACCTGGAATGCCATTTACCCCATAGAACTACGTCCTTTCGCCAATGGTGGAATCGGGTCTTTTCGGCCCGACCAAATTACGGGCAATACAAATTACAATCCTAATTTTACCGAGTTTGATAGTAAAGGACGAAATTCATATTCGCTTGGTCTCGGTTTCTCGCAAATACTGCACAAAAATGTTCAAGGTTCGTTATCGCTTGATGTCGTTAACCAAAAAGGGCTGCTCTCTACCCCTTTTCAAAGGGTGTATTTCAGCGATATTGCCGATGCCTTTATTGGCGATTTTCACCTAGCAGATGATATAGAACGCCTTCCCGACAATCGATTTAAAATTGCTGTTGGGGGGCGCCTTAACTGGTATTTAAATGCTAGCGTATCGTTAAGATCCTACTATCGTTATTATTTTGACGATTGGGGCATTACATCGCATACTGCCAGTTTGGAAATTCCTGTGAAAATCAGCGATGTATTTACGCTCTACCCCTCGTACCGGTTTTACAACCAGACGGCAGCCGATTATTTTGCTCCATATGAGGTTCATTTATCCACCGATCCATTTTATACATCCGATTATGATCTTTCAAAATATTCGGCGAACCAATTTGGGTTCGGGGCATCTTATACCGATATCTTTACAAAATTCCATTTATGGAAATTCGGCATGAAAAGTATCGATTTGAAATATTACAACTACAAAAGGAATACCTCGTTAAAATACAGCATTATTACACTTGGGCTTACCTTTGTGATGGATTGATTAAAAATCCAAATTTAGAGTCAACCCTACTTTGAAGTAACAAAAGGAGACTTTTACCCCAACCCCACATCCAAGGTCATCATAATAATAAACCCACCTATAAAACCCATAGTGGCAATGTCTGTGTATTTATCTTGTTGCGTTTCAGGGATCACCTCTTCTACCACCACGAAAATCATGGCGCCTGCAGCAAACGACAAAGCATAGGGCAATATGGGTTGAAATGTCAGTACCGCCCAAGCCCCCAAAACTGCGGCTATTGGTTCCACTAAGGCAGAAGCCTGTCCGTACATAAAACTTTTAGTACGGCTAAGCCCTTGTCTTCGCAAGGGCATGGCTACAGCAAAGCCTTCGGGGAAATTTTGTAACCCGATCCCTAAGGCCAGTGCTACCGCACCACCAATAGTTGCCCCGTCAAAACCTGCGGCAACACCTCCAAACAGCACGCCCACCGCAAGACCTTCTGGAATATTGTGCATGGTAATTGCCAAGGTCAACAAAGTTGTTCTATGCCAAGGGGTCTTTATGCCTTCACTTTCGCTCATCTTAAAATTGATGTGCAAATGCGGTAAAATTTTGTCCAAACCAAAAATAAATGCGGCCCCAAGTAAAAATCCGACCGCAGCTGGAATCACTTTTACAAATCCTTCACCGGGACTCATTTCTATACCAGGTGCCAAAAGGCTCCAAAAACTGGCGGCAACCATGACCCCCCCGGTAAAACCAAGCATACCATCAAGAACGGCGCGGTTCATTCCTTTGAACAAAAAGACCAAGGCCGCACCGGCAGCGGTAAGGCCCCAGGTAAAAAGGGTGGCGTAAAACGCCGCTAAAATAGGGTCTATAGATTCAAAATAGTCGATTACTTGTTGCATGGTTATTCATTTATGGTTTAATTATCCCTGACGATTAAAACAGGAATATCAATTTTATGGCGCACAGTATCTACCGTGGTGCCAAATAGTATGTCTTTAAAAAATTTATGCCCGTGAGATCCCAAAATCAAAATATCATAATTTCCCATGTTTACAATTTCAGGAATTTTTTTCTTAGGGTTACCAAAACCTAATCGAATTTGTACCTCATACCCCAAATCCGTAAGTTTATTTTGGTAATCTCTTAAATAATTACGATCGCTGGAAGTTTCAAAATCTGCGATGTTACTTCCGTATGTCAATGCCCCAGCGGATTCGACGATATGGATCAACGTATAAGAGGCTTGATTGGCACTCAACTGAAGTGCGCTAGCTACAGACTTATCATCTACAGTTGAAAAATCTAGCGCAATCGCGATCCGTTTATAGTGGATCATTTCCGGTTTTTTGTCTAAAATTACTTCCCGTATATGAGGCACTAAGTTGGCTTCGGGTAGTTTTGAGCGAAGTAATGGTTTTATAAGAATATAAAGTAATAGTACCAAGGCCCCCAATGCGATGGGCACCACAAATACCCAGATAAAAATTGGGTTCTGGCTGTTTTGTAACCAATTTAAAATTTCATCGAAAACCAGTTTGGCATTTAAAGTAACAATTACAAGGGCTATGGCCCAAGACGCCAGCTTCGTCCAAATACTAATAGCAAAAGACCCCATCTTTTGTTTATCGCGTACAAAATGAATAAGCGGAATTATTGCAAAACCTAATTGTAAGCTCAAAACTACTTGGCTTAGCACCAATAAATCGCCTGTGGCCCTCTCTCCAAAATAAATCACGGTAATAAGCGCCGGCACAATGGCAATGATTCGAGTTATGATGCGCCGAACCCAAGGTTGAATACGCAGGTTTAAATAGCCTTCCATAACAACTTGACCTGCG
>JBATIN010000297.1:0-8670 GCA_049667765.1 Flavobacteriaceae bacterium | reverse complement strand
TCAATTTGAATTCTGCTGAAACCAATGAAGAAATTCAAAAAATTGCCCAAGAAGTCTCTCCTTTACTTTCTGAATTCGCAAACGATATTACTTTAAATGCCGATTTATTCGCAAGGGTAAAAGCGGTGTATGAGCAAAAAGATACTCTGAATCTTAGCGTAGAGCAAACAACCTTGCTCGATAAAAAATATAAGAGCTTTAGTAGAAACGGAGCCAATCTACCTGATGATAAAAAGAAACGGCTTCGCGAAATTGATGCGGAATCATCGAAATTAAAATTGAAATTCGGTGAAAACATATTGGCCGAAACCAATAAATACCAAAAGCACCTAACTGATGAAGCCGACCTTGACGGCCTACCCGAAGGAGAAAAAGAAGCCGCGGCACAAATGGCAATAGCCAAAGGCAAAGAAGAGGGCTGGATGATCACGTTAGATTACCCAAGCTACATTCCCTTTATGAAATATGCCAAAAACAGGGCACTACGCAAAGAACTTGCCCTGGCCTTCGGAAGCAAGGGCTTTCACAACGATGCCCTTGACAATCAAGAAAATGTTTTAAAAATTGCCAAATTGAGACATGAACGCGCCCAACTTTTGGGCTATAAGACCCATGCCCATTTTGTACTTGAAGAACGTATGGCCGAAACCCCGGAAAAAGTACATGCGTTTTTAAACGAAATTTTAGAAAAAGCAAAACCAGCCGCGGAACGAGAATTCAAACAATTGGAAGATTTCGCCAAAGAATTGGACGGTATCGATAGGCTAGAAAAATGGGATGGCAGCTACTATTCGGAAAAACTGAAACAGAAATTGTTCAGTTTAGATGATGAACAGTTAAAACCCTACTTTAAACTTGAGAACGTCATCGCAGGCGTATTTCAAGTGGCCGAAAAATTGTTCGACCTGCATTTTGAAGAAGTGTTCAACGTTGAGAAATATCATGACGACGTTAAAACCTTTAAGGTGTACGATGCCGAAATGAATTTTGTTTCCCTTTTCTATGCCGATTTTCACCCAAGAGCAGGCAAACGCGGTGGCGCTTGGATGACTTCGTTTAAATCGCAATGGAAAAAAGATGGCGAAAATGTGCGACCACATATTTCAAATGTTTGCAATTTTACGCCCTCGACCAAAAGCAAACCATCGCTTTTGACCTTTAATGAAGTAACCACCTTGTTCCATGAATTCGGTCACGGTCTTCACGGCATGTTGGCGAACACCACCTACCCTAGCCTATCCGGCACCTCGGTGTATTGGGACTTTGTAGAACTCCCGAGTCAGGTGATGGAAAACTGGTGTTATGAAAAAGAAGCTTTAAAACTCTTTGCTAAGCACTATGAAACAGGCGAAGTAATTCCTATGGAATTGGTTGAGAAAATAAAAGAATCCGCCACGTTTCAAGAAGGCCTGGCCACTCTTAGGCAATTGAGTTTCGGTCTTTTAGATATGTCTTGGCATGGAGCAGACCCATCCGAAATTACCGATGTAAAAGCACATGAGACCAAAGCTTTTGAAGGTACCGACTTGTACCCAGAAACTGCCGAAACCTGTATGAGCGTTGCGTTTTCCCATATTTTCCAAGGTGGCTACTCATCAGGGTACTATAGCTATAAATGGGCCGAGGTATTAGATGCCGATGCTTTTGCTTATTTTAAGGAAAAAGGGATTTTTAATAAAGCAGTTGCCACTAAGTTTAAAGAGCATGTATTGTCAAAAGGGGGCACCGAAAACCCAATGGAGCTATACAAACGATTTCGTGGTGCGGAACCAAAAGTAGAAGCATTATTAGAGCGAGCCGGATTACTGTAAAACTAAGAGTACTAACTTTACGTAGAGAATAATTTCCCGAACCCTAAAATCATTAAAGGATTCCCTAACCAATAAAATAGCATACAATGACCCTATTTGTCGACATGGACGAAGTCATCGCTGACACCTACAATGCCCACATTGAGATTTACAACAAAGAATACAACGGCAGTTTAATCGTAGAAGATTGCCAAGGTCGAGAAGTATGGCAATGTGTTGAAGAAGCCCATCAACACAGTATTAAGAACCATGCACGTTCACGAGGATTTTTTCGCGACCTAAGACCTATTGAAAATAGCATAGAGGTGTTACGAGAACTCAACCAAAAATACGAGCTCTATATTGCCTCGGCCGCTATGCAGTTTCCTAATTCTTTGGAAGAAAAATCGGAATGGCTAGACGAGCACTTGCCTTTTATTCCTTGGCAAAAACGAATACTCTGTGGTGACAAACATATTTTAAAAGGCGATATTCTTATCGATGACCGAAGTTATAATCTTGAAACTTTTAATGGAAGACCCTTGTTGTACACCTCGCCCCACAACCTTCACACCGAAGGTCTCGAGCGGGTAAACAATTGGTTGGAGGTCGCCGAAAAATTACTTTAAAGCCGGCCGATTAGTGCTTTAGCTTCCAAGCGTCGTAGCCGCCTTCTAAATTTACTACATTCTCGTAGCCCAGGGCCTTTAATTTTTCTTGTGCTTGAGCACTGCGGCCACCGACTTTACAGTATACATAAATCGTCTCCTCTTTGCCTATGGTAGAGAATTGTTCTTCAAAATCAGCATCGTAAATATTTATGTTCAGGGCGTTTTCAAGATGACCCCCACTGAACTCCTGTGGTGTTCTAACATCGACCAAAACAACAGATTGAAGTTCATTATTGGTTATCTCGGTAATTTTCTTCGCACTAATTTTAGTAGCACTTTGAGCACAACCGAAAGTCAAAAACGAGATGGCAATTGCCAAAAAGACATTTTTCATAGGTCAAAAATTTTACTCAAAGATAAAAAATCTGTTGTCGATTACCCTATTTCTGTTCGCCAGTTCAAAAACCTAAGCACTTTTCGGTGAAATTCAACTACTTTTGAGAACGACAACAAAAGTATGGCCGAACACCAACTATATCCTGACACCTGGGTCGATCAGTATTCCGACTACCTATTTAATTATGCGGTGGGGCGGGTTAGCGATAGTGAGATGGCCAAAGATTTAGTGCAAGAAACATTTTTTGCAGGGTTGAAATCTGCCAAAAACTTCAAAGGCGATGCCGCTGAACGCACTTGGCTGATCGCCATTTTAAAACGCAAGGTCATTGACCATTATCGAAAAACGAACTCTAAAAAAGGCAAGGCCGAGGTACGTATGAACTATAGTTCTCAGAACGATGCCGAGGGTGATTGGCTTGAAGAACAAGTGCCAGACCCCTTCAGTTCGTTTGAAAACGATCCTATTGAAAATGAAGAACTAGGCTTGGCCATACATGAGTGTATTTCAAAATTGCCAAAAAAACAAGCACTAGCATTTAACATGAAAACGATTCAAGGCATGAGTACCGAAGATATTTGTAAGGAACTCGAAATAAACCCGTCAAATCTTTGGGTCATGATTCATAGGGCCCGTACGGCGCTTATGGGTTGCCTTAACCAAAAGTGGTTTGATCTATGAGAAATTCTTGTGATAAAGCAGCTGTTATTTGCAGCAAGACCCAGTATCGGGAAGCTACTTTTGTTGAAAAGATAAAACTTCAATTACATATTTTGGTGTGCAATACCTGCAAAAAATTTACAAAGCAAAATGCAGAACTCACTTCACTTTGCAATAAAGCCCACCTTCACAGTCTTTCAGAAGAAGAAAAAGTAAAAATGAAGGACCATCTAGGGCAGCTCAATTAAAGTTTAAAGCATAGGCTTTAATACTAACAAAATTACCCACCAAAGAATCGGAATACTCTCCACCCAAAAAGAAGCGAAATATTTAGGTGGTTTGCTACGGGTATAAAACAACACCGTGATCAGTATCACCATAAGCATTCCTTTAGTCCCAATTTCAACATTAGAAATTTCGTCCTTCAAGAATGTAACTAAGAAAAACAGTATAGAGGCAATCCCTCCCAACAGCTTGGTTTTACGAATTCCATAACGCTGTGGAACAGTTCTCAACTCCGCTTTGTCATACGAAAGGTCCCTAATTTCAAAAGGAATCAACAATACCAGCACAAAAATAAAACGTTGTAAGGTTTCCATTCCAACATCCCAAGTTACTTTAAGGTTTAGAGTGATTACCGGAAGTAGTACCGTAGCGCCTGCCCAAACCAGCGCTACAATAAAAATTTTAATACCGCCCCAACTTCTAATGTTCTTAGCATTTGGCAATACGGGCACAGCATATAGGCCGGTCAATAGTACTAAAAGTCCAATACCTACCCACACCCTTAATGGCAAGAAGGAGGCATGATAAAAAGAAAACAACAGACAGACCAAACTGAAAAGCTGTATGTTTTTATGATAGCGGTTGGCCAAGCGAATATACTTTTCGGCCTCTACCCCGTATTTTACAAAATTATAACAGATTATTGTACCCAAAAACAGGAAGTAATTAAGGTGATCATTTGGGTTAATGTCCAAAGTGAGCACGGTACATTGCACCAAGGCAAAGACAGCAAGGGCAACGTGGACACTTGCATCTAAATAAAAATCGAAAATGCGATGAACCCACTTCATCGAACAAAAATAGCCAAACTGTTTATAACCTTTGAATTTGGTTAAAAACTTTGGTGCAGTTCGTCGATAATGTCAAAAGTTTAAGGGAATAAATACCTAATTTTGCGCATCAATTTTAAGCTAAAGACTACGCAATGAAAACAGACGTGTTCGCTTCTCGCCATATCGGAATTCGACCAGAAGACCTAGCCCATATTTTTAAGACCATTCGGGTCGACAACCTTGATCAATTGATTTCGGAAACTATTCCAAACGATATTCGTTTAAAGGTTTCATTAGACCTTGAACCACCCATGAGCGAGCATGAGTTTTTAGGGCATATTGAACGACTTTCCGAAAAAAATCAGGTGTTTAAAACTTACATCGGATTGGGATACCACGAAAGTCTGACCCCTTCGGTCATTAAACGTAATATTTTGGAAAATCCGGGATGGTACACCGCCTATACCCAATATCAAGCTGAAATTGCACAATGTCGGCTCGAAGCTTTATTGAACTTTCAGACCGTAATCGCCGATCTAACTGGAATGGAGCTTGCAAATGCCTCGTTGTTAGATGAGAGTACTGCCGCAGCAGAAGCCATGACCATGCTTTTTGATGTACGTAGCCGTGATCAAAAGAAAAACGACGTACTAAAGTTTTTTGTTTCAGAGGAAGTCTTACCACAGACCATATCCCTCTTAAAAACTAGGGCGACGCCCCTCGGCATTAAATTGGTTTTAGGCGACCATGAAAAGTTTGCATTTAACAACGACTTCTTCGGTGCACTGTTACAATATCCAGGAAAATACGGACAAGTGCATGATTATGAAGATTTCGTATCAAAGGCAAAGCAACAAGAAATCAAAGTGGCCGTTGCCGCCGATATATTGAGCTTGATCATGTTAAAGGCTCCTGGTGAATTCGGGGCCGATGTTGTAGTGGGCACCACCCAACGTTTTGGAATACCATTAGGGTATGGCGGTCCACACGCTGCTTTTTTCGCGACCAAAGAAGAATACAAAAGAAGCATTCCGGGCCGCATAATCGGGGTTACCAAAGATACCGATGGCAAGCCTGCACTACGAATGGCCTTGCAGACACGTGAGCAGCATATAAAGCGTGATAAAGCAACATCTAACATCTGTACAGCGCAGGTTTTATTGGCGGTAATGGCAGGCATGTACGCCGTATATCATGGCCCAAAAGGCTTGAAATATATTGCTGAAAAGGTGCATACAAATGCAAAAATGGTAGGCCAGTCACTAGACGATTTAGGGTTCAAACAGCAAAACAGCTCTTTTTTTGATACGATAAAAATTCAGGTTGAAAATTCGGATAAACTAAAAGAAATTGCTGAAGTTAAAGGGATAAACTTTAATTATATTGACAAGAAAACGGTATCTATCTCAATTAATGAAGCTACAAGTGAGCGTGATATTAAACTTCTGATTTCATGTTTTATTGAAATGAATGCAACTCAAAAAGATTTGTCTTTCTCAGAACCGATAGTAGATGTAATTCCAGTACATTTAAAAAGAGCTTCGCCTTTCTTAGAAAATAAAATCTTCAATACGTACCATTCTGAAACCGAGTTGATGCGTTACATCAAAAAATTGGAGCGTAAAGACTTGTCCCTAAACCATTCGATGATCTCGTTAGGTAGCTGCACGATGAAACTCAATGCTGCTTCTGAAATGTTGCCTTTGAGCATGGCACGTTGGGGAAACATTCATCCGTTCGTACCCATTGAGCAGGCCGAGGGATACCAAATTGTATTAAAGTCGCTTGAAAATGATCTGAACACGATTACTGGCTTTGCAGGTACCTCGTTACAGCCCAATTCCGGTGCACAAGGTGAGTATGCTGGCCTTATGGTCATTCGCGCCTATCACGAATCGCGTAACCAAGGACATCGTAATATTTGTATCATTCCCGCCTCTGCGCATGGTACCAATCCTGCCTCGGCCGTAATGGCAGGCATGCAGGTCGTTGTCACAAAAACGGATGAAAAAGGCAATATCGATGTGGCAGACCTTGAAGAAAAAGTAATACTGCACTCGGCCAATTTATCTGCCTTAATGGTGACCTATCCATCGACACATGGAGTTTTTGAATCGTCCATAAAACAGATTACCAAATTAATACACGACCACGGCGGACAAGTGTATATGGATGGTGCCAACATGAACGCCCAAGTAGGCCTTACCAATCCTGCGACCATAGGCGCCGATGTTTGCCACTTGAACCTACACAAGACCTTCGCCATACCTCACGGGGGTGGCGGACCTGGCGTTGGGCCCATCTGTGTGGCTAAACAGTTAGTGCCATTCTTGCCAGGTAATCCTATTGTTAAAACAGGAGGCGAAAATGCCATTACGGCCATTTCGGCAGCACCTTGGGGCAGTAGTCTAGTGTGCTTGATCTCTTACGCGTATATAAAAATGCTCGGGGAAAAAGGACTAAGAAATGCCACTGAAATAGCCATTCTGAACGCTAATTATATTAAACATCGCCTTAGCGGAAAATACGATGTACTCTATACGGGTGAAAAAGGTCGAGCAGCCCATGAAATGATTATCGATTGTAGGCCTTTTAAACAAAATGGTATCGAGGTCACCGACATTGCCAAACGTTTGATGGATTATGGTTTTCATGCCCCTACGGTTTCTTTTCCCGTTGCCGGTACCCTTATGATAGAACCTACGGAAAGTGAAAGCCTTGAAGAACTAGATCGGTTCTGTGACGCAATGCTATCTATACACGAAGAGATTGTTTCTTCTACAGAAAGCGAAGCGAATAATGTGCTTAAAAATGCACCGCATACTATGGACATGATTACCAATGATACTTGGGAATTTCCGTATAGCAGGCAAAAAGCGGCTTTTCCGCTTCCTTATATCGCCGAAAACAAATTCTGGCCATCAGTGCGCCGCGTTGACGATGCCTATGGAGACCGTAATTTAATCTGTACCTGTGCCCCAATTGAAGCCTATCTAGAAGTTTAATTATACCCTGTATGAGCATCATAACAAGCCTTTCAATGAATCTGAAAGGCTTTTTTATGGGTTATGATTTACCGTTGACTATTTCATGAACATCGTATTAAAATAGTATGCGTACATAACATTTTGGGTCAATCGCCTTACTTTTATCCTACTAATTTGACGTGTAACATGAATATAGGAATCACCGGCACAGGCAGCTATCTCCCTTCCTTAATTATTGACAATACAGAATTTGGATCACATCAATTCTTAAATGCGGATGGAACACCGTTTAAAAATTCTAATGCCGTTATCATTGAAAAATTCAAATCGATTACCGGAATTGAGGCCCGTAGGTATGCCAAGAAGGATATGAACACTTCTGACTTGGGGTTCTTTGCCGCTGAAAAGGCCATCAATAATGCCAATATCGACAAAGAGGAACTTGACTATATCATTTTCGCCCATAATTTTGGCGATGTGGCCCATGGCCAGTCCCAAGCTGATACTGTGCCTAGTTTGGCCACCCGTGTAAAACATCATTTGAAGATAAAAAATCCGAAATGCGTTGCCTATGATATTCTCTTCGGATGTCCTGGATGGATAGAAGGGGTCATTCAGGCAAAAGCGTTTATCAAAAGTGGTATGGCCAAAAAATGTTTGGTCATCGGGGCAGAAACCTTATCGCGTGTCGTAGACAAGAATGACCGCGATTCCATGATCTATTCAGACGGTGCCGGAGCTGCAATTCTAGAAGGTTCCACCGACAGTGGAGCTATTTTAGCCCACAATTCGGCAACCTATGCATACGACGAGGCCGACTACCTGTTTTTTGGACCCTCTTTTGATAAATCGACCAAGAACGAGTTGAGCTATATTAAAATGCACGGTCGTAAAATCTATGAATTTGCACTTACCCATGTGCCCTTGGCCATGAAAGAATGCTTGGACGAAAGCGGCATACCGATCAGCGAGGTTAAAAAAATAATCATCCATCAGGCGAACGAAAAAATGGACGAGGCCATTGTACACCGATTTTATCAACTCTATGGCCTTGAAATGCCCGAAAGAATTATGCCCATGAATATTGGCCAGTTGGGCAATAGTTCAGTGGCTACCATTCCTACTTTACTGGATATGGTCAAAAACGGAAAAATAGAAAATCAAAGC
>JBATIN010000296.1:0-1803 GCA_049667765.1 Flavobacteriaceae bacterium | reverse complement strand
AGCAACGTGTGGCCATAGCCAGGGCGGTAGTTACCAATCCAAAATTAATTCTAGCGGATGAGCCTACAGGTAATTTGGATTCCAAAAATGGCACCGAGGTCATGAACCTATTGACCGAACTGAACCAAGAAGGTACCACTATCGTCATGGTAACACATTCGGATCATGATTCACATTTTGCGCATCGAATCGTAAACCTTTTTGACGGGCAAATTGTGACCGAGAGCCGTAATCGGGCTATCGGAGCAATGCGTTAGAAGTCCCTTCCCAAAAAAGGAGTTTATTCATCAACATATGCTGAGCCCAGGCGAAGCATCAAAAAAACCAGAATCATGTTTAAAAATCATCTAAAAATTGCCTGGAGAAACCTTAAAAAGCAGGCTTTTTTCACCTTTCTCAATACGTTTGGCCTTGCTATTGGCATAGCAGGGGGATTGCTGATATCCTTATACATCTATGATGAGTTGAGTTTCGACAAAATGTTTGTCGATGCTGATCGTATTTATAGGATAGATACCGATATTAATTTTGGTGGGGCTGAAATGAAATCGGCAGAGGCTTCGGCTCCCATGGCCGCTACCCTACAACAAGATTTTCCTCAAGTTGAAATGACCGTTCGTTTCCGAAATCAAGGAAGTGCGCTCATTCGCAAAACCGGTACTGAAACCAATACCAAAGAACTACATGTCACTTTTGCCGACTCTACTTTCTTTGACTTCTTTGGAATAAAGATGCTCGTTGGGGATCCCAAAACGGCTTTAAGAGAGCCTAAAACCTTGGTGTTGACCAAGACTGCGGCTGAAAAACATTTTGGGATAAAGAATGCTTTAGGCCAAAGTATGCTATTAAATAATACGGATACCTATACCGTTTCAGGTGTAATAGATGACCTCCCCAAAAACTCATTGCTTCGGGATCATAGTGTCTTTATGGCTATGTCGGGATATGAATATATGCGGCCCAATGACTGGGGAAGTAATAACTATTTCACCTTCATAAAACTATTGCCAAATGCAAATATTGAGGATATTCAGGCACCATTGCAGGGTATGCTCGAAAAGTATATGCTACCATGGGCACAACAGTTTTTTCCGGGAATGACCGCAGCATCATTTGAGGCAGCGGGTAATTACCTTCGGTATTACACCATGCCATTGACCGATATACATTTGTATTCAAACAAAGATTCAGAATTTAGTGCGAATAGCAGTATACAAAATGTATACATATTATCTTTTATTGGATTGTTTCTTATTGTCTTGGCAAGTGTCAACTTTATGAACCTTTCTACGGCCAACTCCCTAAAAAGGGCTAAAGAAGTAGGAGTTAGAAAAACATTGGGCTCTAACAAATTAGATCTGGTCAGGCAATTCTTGACCGAATCTGGACTCATATCATTTATCTCACTTGTAGTGGCTTTCATTTTAGCCATTGTGTTGCTTCCGTATTTCAATGAACTTTCAGGTAAGGACATTTCAATTCCTTTTAAAAATCCCTTTTTCTGGTTGATTTTGTTTTCTGCGACTATTTTGTTAGGACTTCTTTCAGGAAGTTACCCAGCCTTTTTTATGTCTCGATTCATGCCGGTTACAGTTTTAAAAGGTGGTGGTCAAAGCAAAGTGGCAGGAGGAAATATTCGAAATTCTTTAGTCGTTTTTCAATTTGCTATTTCGGTCTTTTTGATCATCAGCACTTTGGTTGTATTTCAACAATTGAAATTCATTCAAAGCAAAGACCTTGGATTTACGAAGGATCAGGTAGTTCTCATCGAGGACACCTACGCCGCAGGAAGTCAAGTGCAAA
>JBATIN010000295.1:0-2849 GCA_049667765.1 Flavobacteriaceae bacterium | reverse complement strand
ATTCTTAGCTGAACTATAAATCTGATCGCTGCGACCCCATCGAGTAACAATCGCATGAAGATAATCAAGAAAGCTTTTCTTCGTGGAAGGTTTTTGGTAATGGAATATAATGAGTTTCTGAAGTTCAAATAGGTTTTCTGAGGATTCATGTTGCTTAAGGTAGAGCCCCCAAGGTGAAAAACTTTGGAATTACCGGTATAATAAACTTTATGGCCATGGTTTTTTGCCCTCCAGCAAAGGTCCACTTCTTCTTGATGCGCGAAATAATCTTCGTCGAAACCACCAAGACTATGAAATACCTCTTTTTTTATGAACATACAGGCACCTGTTGCCCAAAAGATTTCAGTGGTGTCGTTATACTGCCCTTCATCTTTTTCCAACGATTGAAAGATACGACCTCTACAGAATGGATAGCCAAGTTGGTCCAAAAAACCACCGGCCGCCCCGGCATATTCAAAATGGTCCTTTTTTAGTAGGTCCATGATTTTAGGCTGAACAATGGCTGCTTGGTCAAATTTATTAAATACTTCAATGATAGGGGGTATCCAGCTTTGGGTCACTTCCACGTCTGAATTCAGTAAACAATAAATATCTTCTTGAACATGTTGCAAGGCATCATTGTACCCTTTTGCAAAACCACCATTTATATCATTTTGAATAATCGTGATATCGGGATAGTTTTCCTTTAAAAATGCAACAGAATTATCGGTAGAAGCATTATCGGCAACATAGATCTTGGCCTCCTCTGAAAACCGTACCACCGAGGGTAGATAACGCTCCAGAAGCACCTCTCCGTTCCAATTAAGTATGACGATGGCTATTTGCAAAACAGTGGCAAATTAACGGTTAAATTCAGGAATTTGATTCAAAAAAATATATTTTTCATTTTCATGGTCCATTTGACAGCAGTAATGCCGTAACCCGTTACTGATCATTAGGTACTCGGCCTTTAAACTCATATTATATCTTGCAATCTGGTCAAAAGTGGTTTGGTTGATCTGTATTTCCGGCGCTTTACATTCCACTAGAATTCGTATTGCACCATTGGCATTGAACACTACAACATCATATCTTTTAGACCGCGTATTTATCTTTAATTCTTTTTCAACGTTAATATGACTCGCCGGATATTTTTTATCGTGAATTAAATAGTGTACTATATGTTGTCGTACCCATTCTTCTGGCTGTAATACCACAAACTTTTTGCGGATCACATCAAAAATATGGACTTTATTTTCGCTATTTTTGAAACGAAAGTTATAGGATGGAAAGGCTAACTGAATCACGCTGCAAATTTGATGATTTTTTTTAGATGGATGAAGCAAAACAAGTAGTAACCGATATTCGCAAAGGAATAATAAAGCCCATTTATTTTCTTCATGGCGAAGAGGCCTATTATATTGATAAAATAGCCACATTTATTGCAGACAATGTGCTCAACGAAGAAGAACGAAGTTTTAACCAAGTGGTTCTTTACGGCAAAGATGTTGCCATAGATGATATTGTTGCCAACGCAAAAAGGTACCCCATGATGGCCGAACGGCAGGTCGTTATTGTAAAAGAGGCACAACATTTAAGCCGTAGTATCGAAAACCTACTTTCGTATGCCGATAACCTTCAGCCTACAACGGTTCTCGTTATATGTTATAAATACAAAAAACTGGACAAGCGCAAGAAGTTGTACAAATCAATACAAAAGCATGGGGTAATATTCGAGGGGAAAAAATTGTATGAAAATCAGGTTGCCGATTGGATACGAAGGTCACTAT
Organism: Flavobacteriaceae bacterium; assembly: GCA_049667765.1. Lineage (GTDB taxonomy): Bacteria > Bacteroidota > Bacteroidia > Flavobacteriales > Flavobacteriaceae > JBATIN01. The sequence goes on along the minus strand of JBATIN010000295.1, from coordinate 1,080 downwards.
TGGACAAAGGATACCAAATTGCCCCAAAAGCTACCCAGCTTTTGGTAGAATATTTAGGAACAGATTTGAGCAAAATCGACAAAGAATTGGAAAAGCTTGAATTGGTATTGCCAAAAAACACCGAAATTACCCCTAGTGCTATTGAAGAACATATTGGCATAAGTAAAGATTATAATAATTTTGAGTTAAAGAAGGCCATTGGTGAACGAAATATCACGAAGGCCACACAAATTATCACCTACTTTGCCCAAAACCCAAAAGACAACCCTTTTGTGCTTACGATAACCTTGCTTCATTCTTTTTTTACCCAATTACTTCAATATCATGGTCTAAATGACCATTCATCGAAAAACGTGGCCAGTGCACTACGTATTAGTCCGTATTTCGTGAGCGAATATCAAATAGCGGCCAAAAATTACCCTATGAAAAAGGTGAGCCACGTTATTTCACAGCTACGGGAACTAGATTTAAAAGGAAAAGGGGTAGGGGGGGCGTCAGTTACGAATTCCGACTTACTGAAAGAACTGCTGGTGAAAATTATTTAATTCACTTTTTATCGATACTATACTTACCAGGACCCAAAAGAATGATCACAACAAAAATGGTCAAATAAAGAAGGGCCTTTTCTTTCGTGGCAAATGGATCGTCAGCGTGTACCTTAAAGACGACTACCAGCATGGTGATGGCCGCAGGAATGGCTGCCCAACGGGTTTTAAAACCTAAAATAATTAATATTGGACAGACGAATTCACCGATGACCGCTAAAAACAAAGAGGGTCCCGGGCCAATTCCAATAGGGTCGCCAAATTTAATATCCGCTTCAAAAAGTTTTTGAAATTTTGGTACACCGTGTGCGAGTAACATCGCAGATCCTGAAATTCTCAAAATGGCAAGGCCAACATCTTTTAAAACGGTATTCTTCATCAGGAGTCACTTTTAGAACTATAAAAGTATTGATAAAACTTAAAATTTCAAGTTATAAGTTTGAAGAGTTCTTGTTTTATTGGAAGTTCATGAATTCAGACCATTCAATAAAGAAGTTTGTTTATCGCAATTTAGGAAAATCGATAGGATTGGATT
>JBATIN010000294.1:0-3022 GCA_049667765.1 Flavobacteriaceae bacterium | reverse complement strand
ACCCTTGCCGGTTCTTGGTTTTATGCGAAATCTCAAGTGTTGTTAAACGAATTGGTTCGCACGGGAAGGCACAATGCAAAAATCGTTCTGTATGATTTTGAACTGGTGTTTGATGATTTGTTTACCAAACTTCACTTAAAAATTGCCGAACCCAGTCCGTATGATCATCAGCTTGATTTTTCAGGTCTTTTAGAAGATGGGGTTGTAAAAATGGAAAGGTATGAAGAAGAATTAGAAGTTGTTATGTCAGCTAACGAATTGGCACATTGCATACTGTCCGTCAAAGACTTTTATCTTTACTTGATCAATGATAATAATGAAAAAGAAATAATGGCTACACTGGTCCGCCGATTGAACGACATGACAGATGATGGCCGTTTTACAATTTTTTCAAAGATCTATGCTACGGTTTATAAAATCAATAAAAGATGAATTTTTCTGGATAAAAACAAGAGCTTAGTTTTCTCTGTTTTTTCTAAACCCTATCTTTGTGTACTAAGACCTACCCTATGGAATTAAAACTTACCCGACCAATTTGTTTTTTCGATCTTGAAACTACCGGAACTAATGTTGCAAAAGACAGAATTGTAGAGATATCGATATTGAAAATTTTTCCTAACGGCAATAAAGAAAGCAAGACCTGGCTGGTGAATCCTGAAATGAGTATTCCCGAAGAGGCTAAGGCGGTACATGGTATTTCTAATGAAAAAGTGGCGAACGAACCTACTTTTAAACAATTGTCAAAAGAAATATATACAATGGTAAAAGACAGTGACCTTGGTGGATTCAATTCGGATCGCTTCGATATTCCATTGCTGGCGGAAGAAATGCTCAGGGCAGATATCGATTTTGATATGAAGAATATGGTTTCGGTAGATGTGCAGACCATTTTTCATAAGATGGAAAAGCGCACCTTGGGAGCCGCTTATAAGTTTTATTGTGATAAAGATCTTACCGATGCGCATAGCGCAGAAGCAGATACCCTTGCCACCTATGAAGTACTGCTTTCGCAATTGGATCGCTATCCTGATTTGGAGAATAACATAAAAAAGCTGGCCGAATTCTCTACACATCGCCAGTTTGCAGATTTTGCAGGTTTTTTAGGATATGATGATGAAGGTGCCGAGATTTTCTCGTTTGGCAAGCACAAAGGTAAAAAGGTGCTAGAGGTGCTAGATGCTGAGCCAGGGTATTTTGGGTGGATTTTAAATGCCGATTTTCCCCTATATACCAAAAAAGTGCTGACCCAGATCAAGTTGAGTAGATTGAACAATAAATTGAGCTAGAGAACATGGAATAGTAATGAATGAATAGTAAATGGTATAAAAAGTAAGTAGGAATATAGACTTAAGTCCGGTAATATTTAACATTTACTTTCGAAATTCGGAACATCTATCATCGAGCAACCAAGATCCAACAATTTTTAAAATGAAAATTATCTGCATAGGTCGTAATTACGTAGACCATATAAAAGAATTGGAAAATGAAAGGCCTACAGACCCTGTGGTCTTTATTAAACCAGATTCGGCCGTTTTGCCCAACGAGCAAGATTTCTATATTCCAGATTTTACCAATGACGTACACCATGAGGTTGAGGTGTTGTTGAGGATAAAAAAAGTAGGCAAACATATTGATGTACGTTTTGCTCATACTTATTATGATGAAGTGGGGCTAGGAATTGATTTCACGGCCAGGGATATGCAATCAAAACTTAAAGAAAAAGGGCTTCCCTGGGAAAAGGCAAAAGGTTTTGATGGTGCGGCGGTAATCGGAAAATGGCTACCAAAAACGAAATTCAACGATTTGAACAATTTAAATTTTTCGCTCTTCAAAAATGATATAGAAGTGCAAAAAGGAAATACGGGACTGATGCTGTGGAAGATAGATGAATTGGTGTCTTACGTAAGCCAGTTTTTTACGCTCAAAAAAGGCGATATTATTTTTACCGGTACCCCGGCCGGGGTTGGCAGAGTAGTAACAAATGACTATCTTTCGGGCGTATTGGAAGGGCGTGAACTCTTCTCATTAAAAGTGAAATAATGATCTATAATCTTGATAAAATCAATGAGATGGCCGAAGGAGATGATGATTTCATCAATTCGGTTATTTCGGTCTTTCTCGAGGAAGTGCCCGAGGACCTAAAAAATCTCGAAATTGCCCTTTCAAACGGTGACCATGAAATGGTATACCAATTGGCCCATAAAATTAAACCCAATGTTGATTTGTTGGGTATGGAACAAACCCGGGCGGCCGCGCTCGAAATTGAGACCTTAGGTAAAAAAGCTGCGAATATGTCTGAAATCGAGAAGATATTTCCCGTGCTAAAAAAAGATATCGAACAAGTGGTATCAGAGCTCAAAAAAGACTTCCAGTTATAATGTTTGCCGAAATCATCACCATTGGCGATGAGATTCTCATAGGGCAGGTAGTTGACACGAATTCCGCATTTATTGGTAAAGAGCTGAATAAAGTCGGTATTTCAGTATATCAAATCACCTCGGTACAAGATAATCGAGAACATATATTAAACGCGCTGAAAGAAGCAAGCACCCGTGCTCAGGTGGTGCTGGTTACCGGTGGCTTGGGCCCAACAAAAGACGATATCACCAAACATACTTTTTGCGAATACTTCAACGACACGTTGGTTGAAGATAAACAGGTGCTAGAACATGTTGAAGCCCTATTTCGCAAACATATTTCAAGTACGCCTATATCCGACCTAAATCGTAAGCAGGCTTTAGTGCCTACCAAAGCAACCGTACTACATAACCCAAACGGTACCGCTCCAGGTATGTGGTTCGAAGAATCGGGAACCGTTTATGTTTCAATGCCCGGGGTGCCTTTTGAGATGAAGCATCTTTTGACCGAGTCGGTGATTCCTAAAATTATCGGGCGTTTTGAGCGACCTCATATTCTACATAAAACTATAGTGACCTATGGCATTGGTGAAAGTACTATTGCCCTACGGATATCGGCTTGGGAAGACCAATTGCCCCCATTTATTAAATTGGCATATCTACCC
>JBATIN010000293.1:0-3154 GCA_049667765.1 Flavobacteriaceae bacterium | reverse complement strand
TCGTAAAAGATATTCAGACCTCGGCCGAAACCTTAAAAGAGCTGGAATCCTTCTTCGGGGCGAGTATTGCCCCACAAGTAGAGGCTTCCTAAAATATCTAAAACTAACTTTAGTTGTAATAGAATCTTCAAAAGTCCCAATTAGACCCTACGGTCGGTTTTTCAAGTAGAACAGGGCCCTTCGAGGCTCTTGAATCCCGATTTAAGGTCATATTTCGTACTTAAAGTGCCAATTATAGCCATGGTTCATAGACGAAAGACACTTTCAACAAACCGATCAGTCTATAAACCCAGCCCTTTAGTCTTTTGTCTTTTCTCTTTATTCTATACTCTTTTTAAGACTTTAATCGACCAACTACATAATATTCCCGTTGTTTTTTAGTTTACAATACGTACGTATACACTGAATTTTGCAACTACGAAATAAACTTATTTTTGCCGCTGTACTTGGGAGTATCGTTTTTAACGCATGTTCCACAAAAAAAGATGCCTTCGTAAACCGAAATTGGCATGCCCTGAATACCAAGTACAATACCTTGTACAATGGCAATTTGGCCTTTGAAGATGGCAGGGAAGAATTGAATAACGGCTACAAAGACGATTATTGGGAAATTCTCCCAATAGAGCGCTTACAGGTAACCGAAGATATTGAGCTCGATTCTGAGAACAACAATCCCAATTTTATTAGAGCGGAAGAAAAAGCGACCAAGGCCATACAAAAACATAGTATGGACATTAAAGATGAAGAGCGCAACCCGCAGACCGATGAAGCCTTCTTGCTTTTAGGAAAAGCGCGATATTTCGACCAACGATATATACCTGCCTTGGAGGCTTTCAACTACGTCATAAAAAAATACACCTATAGCGATAAGCTTAACGAGGCCCATATTTGGCGCGAGAAGGTCAACATTCGTTTAGAGAACGAAGAATTGGCCATAAAGAACCTTAAGCGGTTAATGAAGTATGAACGGTTAAAAGATCAAGAGTATGCTGATGCCAGGGCGATGATGGCGCAGGCCTATATCAATCAACAGGTTTTGGATACGGCGATTCAACAATTAAAAGTAGCTTCCTACTACACCAAAAAGAATGCTGAAAAAGGAAGGTACTATTACATCATCGGCCAGCTGTACAATGAAGTAGGGCATAAAGACAGTGCAAATTACGCATTCGACAAGGTGATCGACCTACATAGAAAGTCGCCAAGGGTATATATGATCAATGCAGAAATTCAAAAAATACGCAATACCAAGATCACTGATGAAAATCAGACTGAACTTTTAGAATACCTTACCGATTTAGAAGAGAATCGTGAAAACCGACCTTTCTTACACAAAATTTACCGGCAAATGGCTGAATTCCACTTAGACCGAGGGTCTGACAGTCTGGCCTTGAACTATTTCAATAAATCGCTAAGGGCTACCCAAGACGAACCCAAGCTGAACGCCTTGAACTATGAGAACTTGGCCGAATATAATTTTGATGAAAATGAGTATAAGACTGCAGGGGCCTATTACGATAGCGTGTTGACCAACCTTCCGGAGAATACCAAAAATTACAGGGCCACCAAAAAGAAGCTGGACAATTTAGAAGATGTCATCAAATATGAAGACATCGTTCATCACGCCGACAGCGTAATCACTTTATATAATATGTCACCGGATGATCGCGTGGCCTATTTCGAAAATTTCATATCTGATATGAAACTGGCCGATGAAGCAGCCGCCAAAAAAGCCGAAGAAAAAATTACGGCCAGTTTTGCGTCTTTCGCCAATTCAAAAGGAGGTAAGGAGAATCAAGGCAAGTTCTATTTTTATAATCTTCAGAGTCTCGGTTACGGTAAAAATGATTTTACCAACAAATGGGGCAATCGCGAATTAGCTGATAATTGGCGTTGGAGCAATAAGAACACGGTGGCCGCGGCCGATGATTCGGGTGCTGTTGTGCAAAACGATAGCTTGAGCCGTGAACCTTCACAAGATGAAAAGTATTCTTTGGATTTTTATATGGATAGGATACCAACAGATGTTGGCCTTATCGATAGCCTTCACACAGAACGCAATTTTGCAAACTATCAACTAGGTCTCATCTACAAAGAAAAGTTCAAGGAAAACCTATTGGCCGCCGGAAAATTGGAAGATGTGCTAAAGTCCGATCCTGAAGAGCGGTTGATACTCCCTTCAAAGTATAACCTCTACAAGATCTATGAGGAGGAAGGAAGCCCCTTAATGGTGACCATGAAAGCCGATATCATAAAGAACCATGGCGATTCACGGTATGCAGAAATTTTATTAAACCCACAGGCCGTTCTGGCCGATAGTTCCGATAGTCCTGATGCGCGGTATGGCGAACTGTTCAAGCTGTATCAAAACCAGCAGTTTTTAAATGTCATTACCGGGGCAGAAGAAAACATCAGTAAATATACAGGCGATCCTATAGTGCCGAAATTTGAAATGTTGAAGGCGAATGCCATCGGAAGATTGAATGGTTTCGAACAGTTTAAAGAGGCTTTGAACTATGTGGCCCTGACCTACCCCAACAATCCAGAGGGTAAAAAAGCCGAAGCAATGGTCGCCGATCAATTGCCCAAGTTAGAGCCCAAAGATTTTTCACCTGAAGAAGGCGCTACCGGAACAGGCAACTGGAAAGTGGTTTTCCCGTTCAAACGCCATCAGAACGAACAAGCCCTGAAACTGATCGAAAATCTAGAAAAATCGATAAAAGATTTAAAATATAAGAACATAGTTTCAAAAGATATTTATAACTTGGAAGACCAATTTGTGGTCGTCCATGGGTTTAAGTCAAAAGACTATGCCTTGGGCTATGCCGAATTGATCAGAAATAACAAGGATTACAAAATTAAAGATGAAAATTTCGTAATATTATCGTCTAACTATAAAATAATTCAAGTTCATAAAAACCTACAAGACTATAAGAACACCCTTTTAACCCCAAAACCTTAATCAATGTTTTCAGACAGACAAAAATCTAGTACTATGAGCGAAATCGGAGGACAACCCAACAGAATCGAGAAAAACACGAAAATTAAAGGAGATATTATCTCTGAAGCAGATTTTCGAATAGACGGTAAATTAGACGGCAACGTAAAAACATCTGGCAAAGTGGTCATCGGAAAAGATGGCTATATTCACGGC
>JBATIN010000292.1:0-1701 GCA_049667765.1 Flavobacteriaceae bacterium | reverse complement strand
ACGTTTCATTACATGTGTTTTTTAGTTTGTATGAAAGTAATATGATGGTCTTTTACTTGAAATGATTTAGGTCAGTCAAAGCTTTTGATTTTGACATTTAGAACGCAGTTAACCTGCATGTCTGTAGGGAATCCCACGCGACGGGAAGTAAACAGATTCCTTGTACCTTGGAATGAAAAATGGGGAGGGCCTTGTAATAACTAAAAAGAACTCCCTTAAAACATCAAATTAGAATAGATCATACTCTTCAAATCTTTGGGCAGACCGTCGCGGATGTCCTCCATTTCGCCCAGCGATACATACTTTCTGAGATAGATAAAAGTGGTGTCCACATAGCGCTCCGCAACCTCATCACTATATTCAAAATCGTTCACCGCAGCGGGCCAGTCGTGCGACCTGACCAAATCCAAAAATTCAGGCATAGTTTTTACCTTGGGTTTTTTCTTTTTGATGTTCCATCCGTTCACATAGACACCTTTTAGAAACATCGGTAATTGTGCGATAAATTGAAGGGATTCTTCCGGGGGAATAATATCCCTAAGTGCATGCATGATAGCGGTAAATATTCTACCCGCCTTGTCCGTATCTTTGCCGAGGTTCATTTCTTTGGTGTAATCCTTTAAAAAGGTGTTTCCTTCTGTTGCATATTGATTAAAATTCAGTGCCATTGTTTCCTATTTTATGGTGAGTTATAAATTTGGAGTTTTCCCATTGCTCCCCAAATGACCTTCGTCATATCAAAAAGATTTCTTCCCGATTATCTTTGAGTAATTAATTAATAATTTACAAATGAAAACCATATTGATTCCTACTGACTTTTCTGAAAACGCTTGGAACGCAATTGAATATGCACTGCAATTTCTAAAAAACGAGGAATGTAAATTCTATTTCCTACATACCTATACCCCAGCTTTTTATCGCATGGATTATATGCTGGGCGGCCCGGCTATGAGTGCCATCCCCGATGTGGGCATCGACATTTCATTGGCTGGCTTAGAAAAAACATTGGCCGATGTAAAGGGCCAATTTCCCAACCCGAAGCATAGCTATGAGACGGTATCGGCATTTAATTCGTTGACCGATGAAATCAATGAACTTTCAGAAACAAAAGGAATCGACTTGATTGTTATGGGAACCAAAGGAGCGACAGGTGCCGAGCAATTGTTTTTGGGCACCAGCACTGTATTTGCCATAAGGAAAGCAATAAAACCATTATTCGCTATACCCGATACCTGTACCTACAAACCCATAAAAAAAATTCTTTTTCCCACAGATTTTTGGCCGAGATATAGGGAAGATGAACTTAAAACAATTTTGGATATCGCTAGAATGCACAAATCCGAGATTATCTTATTACATGTAAAAGACGAATACGATTTAACTACTGGGCAGGTTGACAACCAAAAGGTGATAGAAAAGTTATTAATAAACATTCCCTATAAAGAAATTGAAATAAAGGGCAAATTGATGCCCGAAGCGATTTTGGAATACATATCAGAAAATCAAATCGACCTCTTGACCATGATGAACCGTAAGCATTCATTTTTTGAGCGCATACTCATCAAACAGAATGTTGACCAGATCGGGTTTCATGTGAAAATTCCCTTCTTGGTGGTTCGCGATACTGCTGAATTACCGGAGTAAAAAAGAACCTTTCTGCCAAAAGAAGAGACCATGGCACTTCATGCGGTAGGGTAAACT
>JBATIN010000291.1:0-2073 GCA_049667765.1 Flavobacteriaceae bacterium | reverse complement strand
TGTCTAACAAGCTCAAAACGGTCGGAACCATATCTAGGCTGCTTATTAATGAAAGGGTGTCAAGTTTTGGCGTTATTCTCCCTTTCCATTTGAACATGATTGGGGTTCTCAGACCATAATCGTAGGGAGCTCGTTTTGAGATTTTGTTATAACTGCTATCATCTTCATTTTGTACCCAACCGTTATCACAAACATAAACGAACAAGGTATTCTCTGTTTGATTCTTCTCCTCGATATAGTCAATAAGTTCTCCGCAAGTAATATCGAACCATTCACACATGGCCCAATATTTTGCAACATATTCCGTAGGTGCTTTGGGTAGGTATTTCTGTAAAAGGCTGTCTGGTGGGGTATGGGGTGCATGCGGTAAAAAGGGCGCGTACCACATGAAAAAAGGTTTCTTTTTCTCCAAAGCCAAATCGATATAGCTATAAAGCGTGTCCATTCCTTGACGCCCAATTTCCAAACCATAATCCCCATGTCTTCCACCACGTCTGGGGTCGCCGTGCGTCATTCCATCATCAAACCCCCCATTGGCATAATCGCCCAGCCACCATTTACCGGATTGAAAAGAGAGGTAACCTTTTTCTTTTAGCATTTTAGGCAAGGTGTTCAACTTTTTAAAGTTTTCTATTACCTGCGCATAATTCTTGGCCCTGAAAGGCCTTTTCCAAAGTGGCCTTACGCTTGTATCGTCACTGGGCAAAATTCTGTCATTGCCCAAAACCATATGATTTCGAGGGTATACTCCAGTTATAATCGATGCGAGTGAGGGAGCACAAAGGGATGTTGGGACATATCCTCTTGTGAAAGTGAGGCTTTCATTGGCCAGTATATCCAAATTGGGAGTCTCTATACTTTTATGACCCATAAAACTGTAATCCGTCCATGCTTGGTCATCAGAGAGTATGAAGACAATATTAGGTGGAGCTTGTTCCGTAGTCTTTTCAGCTACTTCTGGTTTGTTCTCCTTGCAAGAAAAAAGGATTCCTAGTACTAAAAAGTATAGTAGAATGTTAGGAGTATTTTTCATATCAAAGATTGAGTTCAAATTCCTTAGTGTGATAAAGATTCTAATTTTTTACAGGATTTCTTATAAAAATAATCTTTGAGTTCATTTTAAGTATCCTGCACAATGCCGCAAAATCATAATGCATTGTCAATTATGACGATGCAAAGGGAACACCTATAGGCCTATACTCAACCCTAGAACGGATTAGATTTTGTCTTTACGTAAGATACAAGAATTACCATACAGTACAGGATACTTTTTCACAGAAACGCAAGTATAATTGTTTATCCTGCCGAGGTTGTATTAATTAAGGACAAAACCTTTCATACTAATTCAATTCACAGGAACAACCTCATTTAAGGCAAATGAAAAACTTCTTCAATTCAATTTTTCTTGCGACACTCATTATGCTAATTTCTTGTGGAGAAAAAAAGAAAACAACCATACAAGAAAATAAGCAAAAGCCGAACGTATTGTTCATTGCCGTTGATGACTTGAACAATATGTTGGGAGTTCTTGATGCCTATTCCGGAACAAAAACACTCAATATCGATAGACTGGCTTCTAGAGGTGTGGTGTTTTCGGATGCCCATTGCCAAGCTCCATTATGTGGCCCCTCTAGGGCATCTTTGATGACCGGCTTGCGCCCATCGACAACTGGAATTTATGGAATGATTGACGATAATAAAATTCGCTCTGAGAATCCTGCCACTAAAGATATTGTGCTGTTGCCAGAGTATTTTAAGCAAAACGGATACCATACCATGGGCATTGGCAAGTTATTTCATGACCATGCACCCGATGGCGTTTTTGATGATTCCGGGGGAAGGATCAAGGGTTTTGGTCCCTTGCCTCCTGAACGCTTTGTGTGGGATGGTTTCGGTACTTCCGATAGAAAAAAATATGGAAGGACCAGCACCGATTGGGGTGCTTACCCTGAAGCGGATTCGTTGATGCCCGATTACCAGTCGGTAGAATGGGCCAAGACACGTCTGAATAGAAAATACGACCAACCCTTTTTTATGGGGGTCGGTTTTTTACGGGTTCATGTGCCTCTCTAT
>JBATIN010000290.1:0-4927 GCA_049667765.1 Flavobacteriaceae bacterium | reverse complement strand
CCCTTCAGTGCCGATTCATATGCCAAAATACCCACACAGGTAGCATTAGCAGACTGTTAGGCATTCAGATAAGGCGACAATCATTGATTTGTTCCAAATTTCAAAACATTTTAACTTTCAATCATTTTTAAATTTACCAGATAATAAATCAAACTACGATTGTGGAAAAAAGAATTCAGTTCAGCATAGAAAAGCCCATTTATCAAAGGAATTTTGCAATAACATAATAGCAAAAAAAATCGTATTGGGTATTGCCACATGGTTTGGAGTGTTAATTTAGGTCGGCTTTTTCTTGAAAAGATTGATAGAAAGCTTTGAAATATTTATGATCTTAAGCATCATCGCAACCTTCTACGTCTATTTGTGCTACTTTTTAAGAAAATTCATACTATCTATCGGACATTTAAGATATACAAATAGATCCTGTAGTGAACAAAATTCGATTTAAGTCTATTGGGAAAATCAGAGGTGCAGAACTTCAAAAGCGCATAAATATTTCTGATCTCAAAATACACTTTGAGGTTAAAGACCATTCTTTGTAAGACATGCAGCGTATTTTTAAATTTTTTGAAGGGTCTAAACTTTACAACACACTAAATATTGACACCACAGCTTGGAACGGACTGGAAAACCTTGATGATATGATCGCCCAACTTGCAAATCTGGGAGCTCTTGACATTAATTCAGACCTGCAATTTCTCCAGAAACAAGAGAATTACCGTTAGTTTAAGACTTACCTTTAATAAAATCATCACCCTTCTTTGATTTTCCGCTAATTTTGCACCCATGGTCAGAAACATCCAACTCAGGGTCGCATTGAAGGAAGAAAAACAGGAAGGTATTCTTCAGAAGAAAGCGGCACACTATCTAGGAATATCCGAATCGGATTTTACGCTCAAAGTACTGCGTAAGTCAATCGACGCAAGAAAACCAAGGATCTACTTTAATTACAAACTAGCGGCTTACATCAACGAAAAACCACCTAAGGATGACAAATACTCGTTCGATTACAAAGATGTTTCAAAAGCAAAGTCTATTCATATCATCGGTTTTGGCCCTGCGGGAATGTGGGCCGCGCTACGCTGCCTAGAACTGGGTTTTAAACCCATTGTATTAGAACGCGGAAAAAACGTGCAAGAACGAAGGCGCGATTTAAAGGCCATTAACCAAGACCATATTGTAAACGAAGACTCCAACTACTGTTTTGGAGAAGGTGGTGCCGGCACTTATTCAGACGGAAAACTTTATACACGCAGTTTAAAAAGGGGCGATGTAAGACGCGTTTTTGAAAGCTTGGTACACCATGGGGCTAGCGACGAAATTCTGGTTGACGCCCACCCGCATATCGGCACCAACAAACTGCCGAAAATAGTACAAAACATTCGCGAAACGATTCTAAAACAGGGTGGCGAAGTACATTTCAATACTAAAGTAATTGATTTTATAATAAAGGATAATACACTAAAATCCATTGTTTTACAAAATAAAAATGAAATGGATGTTTCACGGGTTATTTTAGCTACCGGACATTCGGCACGCGACATTTTCGAATTGTTGCATAGAAAAAATATCGCCCTAAAAGCAAAGAGTTTTGCCATGGGGGTTCGAGTAGAACATCCGCAACAAATCATCGATTCCATTCAATACCATTGTAAAGGAGATCGCGATGAATTGCTTCCGGCAGCGGCCTATAGTTTGGTCGAACAAGTAAAGGGTCGTGGGGTTTATTCTTTCTGTATGTGTCCTGGCGGATTTATTGTACCTGCGGCAACTGCTCCGGGAGAAGTTGTAGTCAACGGCATGTCGCCTTCTAAAAGAAACAATCTGTATGCCAATTCTGGAATCGTTGTCGAAATCAATGTCGATGAGGATATACCTAATTACGAACAGTTCGGAGTATTGAAAGGTTTAGAATATCAAAAAGATTTAGAACGATTGGCTTTTACTTCAGGTGGGCGAACACAAACAGCTCCTTCACAGCGCTTAACGGATTTTGTTGAAGGACGTATTTCAACTGATTTAAACCCTACTTCTTACCAACCGGGATTGAAATCCGCACCGTTACATTCCCTATTACCAAAATTAATAGGTGGACGTTTGCGGGCTGGTTTTAAGGCATTCGGAGAAAAAATGCACGGGTATTACACTGCTGAGGCGAATGTGGTTGGGGTGGAATCTAGAACTTCATCACCAGTGAATATCCCTAGAAAAGAGAATTTAGAGCATGTTGAAATCAAGGGACTATTCCCCTGCGGCGAGGGTGGTGGCTATGCAGGCGGAATCGTTTCTGCCGCTATGGATGGGGAGCGCTGTGCCGAGGCGGCTGTGGTTGGACTATAAATTGAGATTCAAAAGCAAGTTCCGGTTCAAAATCACTTCCAAATATCAATGGCTTCAAATTTCGTATTTCGAACCTCGTACTTCATACCTCAAATAACCGTATCTTCGCGGCTTATTTTAAATTATGACTTTTAAAGAACTCGGCATAGCCGAACCCATTCTTCGAGCCGTTGAGGCTGAAGGATATACTACTCCTACCCCCATTCAAGAACAAGCAATCCCGATTTTACTAAAAGGTAAAGACCTTTTGGGCGTAGCCCAAACTGGAACCGGCAAAACTGCCGCTTTTGGAATTCCGATTTTACATCGCATGTACGAAAGTATCAGTTTAAGCGATAAAAGAAGAAAAATTAGGGCTTTAGTGGTCACCCCAACCCGTGAACTCGCCATACAGATCGGTGAAAGTTTTACGGCCTATGGAAAATATACCGGTTTAAGAAACATGGTAATCTATGGAGGTGTAAAGCAAGGAAAGCAGGTTAACACTTTGCGAAACGGAGTGGATATTTTAATAGCTACCCCCGGAAGATTGCTAGATTTAATGAACCAGGGCTTTATTTCATTACGAGATGTGGAATATGCCGTGCTCGATGAGGCCGACCAAATGTTGGACATGGGTTTCATACACGATATTAAAAAAATTATCGCCAAGTTGCCCCAAAAGCGCCAGTCCTTATTTTTCTCGGCGACCATGCCAAAGACGATAGTAGAGCTCTCACAAAAAATACTGGGCGATTTTGAACAGGTCACCATAAAACCTGACCAGCCTACGGCCGAAAAGGTAGAGCAGGGAGTGTATTTCGTAAGTAAAAAGAACAAGCCTAAACTATTGGTTTACCTTTTGCAAGAACGCCCAAAAGATTCCGTATTAGTTTTTTCACGAACCAAACATGGTGCAAATAAAGTGGTAAAAGTATTGGATAGGTCCAATATATGGGCGGCAGCAATACACGGCAATAAATCGCAAACCGCTAGACAAAAGGCGCTAGGTGATTTTAAGGACGGAAAAATAAAAGTGCTCATTGCCACCGATATTGCGGCACGGGGCATAGACATCGATGATCTTTCCATGGTCTTGAATTATGATCTGCCCAATGTACCCGAAACCTACGTACACCGAATTGGCCGCACCGGCCGGGCCAGTGCCAGTGGTATTGCCTTGTCGTTTTGTGATAAGGAAGAGCGACCTTATTTAAAGGATATTGAGAAATTGATCAAACAGCCCGTACCGAGAATGCCGGAACATCAGTTTGTAGATGACGGTACCGAAGAAGAAACCGAAGAAAGGCCGCCAAGACCGGCCCAAAATAAAAATAAGGAGAACCGAAACAAAAATCGTTCTGGAAATTCAAAATATAGAGGCAGCAATAATAAAAATAGAAATAGAAACAACAGAAGTAAATCCCAAGGAAAGATTGATAAAAAGAATTGAGCCTTTATAACCACAGCTGTTCAATCTTCTTTATCTTTTTCATATAGTGTTATCAACGATTTTATCGGTTAGCGAGCTTATTTTTTTTCAATAAAATTTATTGCGGTGTTACGCTAGTTACAATGTAAAATATATTAACTACCATATCCTTTTTTACAGAATAAACCTTCACTCTAGCAAAACAGAATTGTTATAAATTAGACGATTATTCCGAATAATGTATTATTTTTCCTAATTTGTTGCCGTTTAAGTATTTAAGTTTAGAATGAGGTGTGCAAATTGTACGTTTTGAACCCTATTGAAATGATTGTGTGCCATAATCTTCCCAATAGGTTTTGCGGGATATTAGGTCATATTGCAATCGCATTTTATGTACTTTTTCAATTTTCTTGCCAACTGCAAGACCAAAAGCGAAACCTACCGCGATCCAGTTATGCCGATAGCAATTTTAATACTACTGTAGATAGCGTATATGGTCAGACCGAAATTCAGTCACAGACCCATGTAAATAGCCAGGCCAATTATCTTATAGAAAAAGAACAAGGAAAAATAAATTCTAGTTTGAATGTCAAATTAGCAAAGGAAAAATTAAAGCAGCAAAAACTATTGATTTTGACAGCACTGACCGCTCTTTTACTATTGTCGTTTATCACATATTATCTTTTCCAAAGAACAAAATACAGGAAAAAAATACAAGATAGAGATGAAATTATTCTACAACAGAATGATCAGCTCAAATTGAATTTAGCCGAGCTTTCGAAAAAATCAATAGAAATATCAAAAACCAACAAAAAGCTCTCCTATGTTTTAGAAAGAAGAAATAAAGTGGTTGATCGGCAATTAAAATTTAATCATGCCTTGGAACACGATTTACGGCAACCCTTAACGGCATCCAACCTTTTCGCAACTTTTTTAAAAAAATCACTGGCTTCAAAACTAGATGAAAAGGAGGGCGAATCGTTGAATTGTGTTGTGCAAAGTATAAAGCAAATAAGCAATCTTGTTGAAACCCTCCACCTCTACTCGAACAATACGACCATGCTGCTTCGAAAATTTAAGCTGGTAGACCTAAACCAAATAATCAACAACGTAAAAATAAATACTCATTCAGAAATAGTTGCCAAAAATGCAGAAATTAATTGCGAAGACTTAGGT
>JBATIN010000289.1:0-2303 GCA_049667765.1 Flavobacteriaceae bacterium | reverse complement strand
GTTCTCATGAGTTGTAACGTGAATTGCGTACTTATGGTATTCTAAAATCCAAATTATTCACCTAAAAGATCGAACGCACCAGAGACTAAAAATCGACTGTTTTTATCGAAGCGCTCCGACGGTTCAATTGGGGTGTATCCATCGAAAACAGTGCCAACTTTTACTTCTACCTGGTCAAAATACAGACTGCCGTTCGCTTCTTGGTTTAACATAAGTACATAAGATTTATCATCTAGGGTTACAATGGCCGTCGTGGGTAGTGCCAACGCCATATCCGATGCTGTAATGATCTCGGCATCTACGAACATTCCTGTTAAAAAATGGTGTTTCGATTCGTCATGTAGATGGCCATGAACTTTAATGGTCCTATTTTCCTCTATAGAGGTGCCTATTAAATGAACTTCGGCCTCAAAGTATTCTTCGGATGCTTCTGGAATCTTGAAGTGGATCGGTTGCCCTTTTTTAAGTTTTAGGATGTCTTTCTCAAAAACGGAAAGCTCTAAATGAATATGATCGTTATCGATAATTTCTAGAATAGGGGTCGCCGGTGAAACGTATGTACCCTTGTTTACGTTCACTTTGGTAATGCTACCACTAATGGGGGCATAGATCGTGGCAATGCTACTGAGATTTCCTTTTTCGACTTCTGAAATAGAAATGTTGAGCATTTGTAGCTGTTTTTTGAGGCCATTAGAGCGTGCATTGGCCGATTTGTATTCGCTTTCGGCCTTTAGAAAGCTCTTTTCTGAAGTAATATTTTCTTCCATAAGGGTTTGTTGGCGCTCAAACTCTGATTTTAAGTAGCCGAGTTGTTGGCTTAGCTCCATATACTCTTGTTGTAAGGTGATGAATTCTGGGTTTTCTATGGTTACCAACAGCTGGCCTTGTTTTACAACATCACCGATCAAAAGGGGAGTTCTTTTAATATAGCCGCCCATAGTGGCATTCACTACTGCCCTATTTTCAGGTGGAACGTCAATCATACCGTTAGTTTTCACCCGAATAGGAAAGGGTTTTTCTTCTAAAGTACCCAAGGCCATTTTAGCACTGTTGAATTGGTCTTGCGTGAGCTGAATTTGGTCGCTGGAGGCATTGTTTTCTTCCACAAGTGTTTCCGCGGATCCTTTTTTAGCATCACCACAGTTAAAACTCATGAATAGGGAGACGATAAGCAATAGGGTATATTTTATTTTTTTCATCGGATCGATTTTAAGGGTTACGAGTGTCATTCTGAGTATTTCCGTTACGCTCAGCATAGCACGTTCAATGTGACGGATGGCTAATTTTACAAACTTTTTCATAGTGTTAAGTAGTTTAGTTGGATAACCGTCTGATTGTACTCGTTTAGGGTAACTAAATAGTCGAGTTTTATTTCATAGGCGTTTTGAAGACTTTGAATGTATTGAAAGAAGTCGATTTCACCATTTTTAAAACTAATGTGCGCGGTTTTGAGAATTTCATCGGAAAGGGCGGTACCTTCTTCTTCATAGTAGGTCAGGGCTTGATCATATTTTTTGAGCTGCGATCGTAATGCTAAAATTTTGGCATTAAGGCGAACTTTATAATCTTTTGCTTCTTCTAAAGCGATGTGTTCCGCTATTTTGGCGGCTTTTATCTGCGAAGCGTTCCCTCCGAACAAAAGCGGAATTTTGAGTCCGGCCTGATAGCCGTTTAAGCTACCATCTACCGTACTATTGGTGCCCTGAAAGTAATTAAAACTGATATCGGGCAATAGTTTTTGCACTTCGAGCTTTCGTTTGGCCTTCGACAATAACTGGTTGTTTTCAAAGTATTGCATTTCAACGGTTTCTTCGATATTCATTGCGTTCAAGGTAAATCTACCAATCGGTATATCAGCTATGATTATACTATCCGGTATCTGAATAATGCTTAACAATTCGCTCTTTGCAATGTTGGCTTCTTGTTTTGCCTGTGTTAGGGCCAACGCTACTTGTCGTTGTTTTGACGATGCGGTTATTTTTTCCAAATAATTTGTTTCCCCTAGCTCAAATCTACGTTTCGCCATATGCGCGAAATTTTGGTAAAGACTATCGAGATGATCGTAGATGGTCTGTCTTTTTTTCGTGTATTGATATTTATAAAAAGCAGCGGTAAGATCACGTTCCAAACCTTTTTTTCGTATTTCGTAGGCACTTGAGGCTAGGTCGTAGGAGGCTTTATTGACTTTTCGCCCCGCAAAATATACGGTGGGAAACAGAAAATCTTGTTGTATGCCCAGCACATTTAGCGGCAGGTTGCCCACACTTAGGTTATTTTGGTCATAATGATAGTATACCTGTGTC